>JBBRCM010000004.1:0-63100 GCA_038204855.1 Chitinophagales bacterium | reverse complement strand
ATCCAATCCAGTCTATTGAAGACATCTCCTGAAAATCAATCAGTTATCGAGAACTCCATAATATAGAATAAGGCTACCGAAAGTTTCGTTCAACATCGGTTTCATTTCTTGCCCGTTGGGCAAAACGAAACCTTAGTTATTGTATGCAGTATTAGACCTTCAAGTTCTCTCTAAATTGACCCTTTTTCTTATTAAAAACTATTTTTGATTCAAAAGTTTTTAAATAGGTAACAGTCTTTTCAATTTGGTTAAAAAATAATTCTTCTTTTTGCTTGATTTCTGTATACAGTTTATCATTGTCTGGGTCAGGGGTCCACTTATAATGTACATATGAATTTCTATCGTCAGCAACTTTAAGTATTACACTTCGATGAGTGTCGTTCAACTTTGGTACGTCTAAGAGTGTCAACAACCAAGTAGTTTTTCCGTGAATTGAAACACTTTTGATTATATCAGTTATTGTTTTTCTTTCAATCTTTTTTTTAGAAGAAACCCTTTCAATGATACTATTTAAAGAATGCTCAAAGAATATAACATAAAATAATATTGCTTTATTTCTGTCCTTTAATTTTTTAAAATGTCGTGCTGATTCAATTATAGAATCTCTGTGTTCAATAATAAGGTCAAGCTTTCCATTTTTAAGTAATTCCTTGAGTTTATTTTGAACCTTGCTCTCGTCTTTAATGTCATCGTCAGACAACTCTCCATTTTGGTAAAGAGTTTCCATAATGGAGGTCACCAAAAACTTACCAATTGATTTTAGCTTTTTACTATCTTGAAGAGTGTCCATAAATATAGCCTGCAACTCTGTAATATACGCCCCTTTTGTATAAGCTCCCATTCATTTTCAACATCCTTCTATACAAATCGTAATACTTAAACAGTATTAAACCCAATGCCGGTTGATAAAACTAATCGGGAAAATGACTGTAGTTATTTCTTCAATTAACATTAAACCAGCTTCTCTGCCGGTTAACTCATCTTCTTACCCATTTATGACAAAGTGGCTGAGATTTCACCTTCTTATCATGAAATTTCACCTTCTTAGCATGAGATTTCATCTTCTTAGTATGAGATTTAATCTTCTTAAAATGAATTTTCATCAACTTACCGCAACAAATCTGCAACTATGACTGAATTTCATTCAACTATTAATGATTCTATCATAACTATACCCGAAGCAACCTCAACTGGTTTCGAAGCAATCCCAACGGAAAGCGAATTTATCCTAACCGGCATCGAAGCCAATATTTTGATGATCGCAACTTCCACAAAAAAGCTTGCTGTTAATAAAAAAGATGAAAGCTCCCCCAGGAACTTTCACCTTTTTTAACTTTATCAACTTTATTAACTTTTATTTTACTGCTTCTTACCCTCCACCGGTTTACCCGACAAATATTTATCAAAGAATTTATCCATTGCTTTGTAAAAATCCAAACGGTTATTTTCATTGGCAAAACCGTGGCCTTCATCATTTTTAACCATGTAATCAACCGCTACTCCCCTTTTCTTTAAGGCCTCAACCATCTGGTCGCTTTCGGCTTTATTAACCCGTGGGTCATTTGCACCTTGCACTACAAACAAAGGAGTTTTTATATTACCTGCATGTAAAACCGGCGATGCTGCTGCCAGCAACACACTGTCTTTTACGGGGTCGCCTACCATTTCATAAAACATGGCTTTGTAAGGCTGCCAGTAAGGAGGTATCGTTTTCATAAAGGTGAACATGTTTGCCACGCCTACATAATCAACTGCACAGGCATATAAATCGGGCGTAAAAGTAACGCCTGCCAGGGTTGCATAGCCGCCATAACTGCCGCCGTAAATAGCCACCCGTTTGGGATCGGCAATACCTTCTTTTATCAGCCATTGTACACCATCGGTAATATCATCCTGCATGGTTTTACCCCACTGCTTCTGGCTCTTTAACCAAAACTCTTTTCCATAACCGGTTGAGCCACGGAAATTCATTTGTAAAACAGCATAACCCCTGTTGGCAAACATTTGTGCTTCATTATTATAGCCCCAATCATCACGGGCCCATGGGCCGCCATGCGGATTAATTACCACCGACAAATTTTTCGCTTCGTAACCTTTCGGCAAAGTAAGGTATCCGTGAATGGTTAATCCGTCTCTTGATTTATATTCAACTGGTTTCATCGTAGCCATATTCTCTTCCTTCAGCCACGGGAAAGCATCTGCCAGGAATTTGGTATCGCCTGTTTTTTTATCGTAGAAATAATATTTTGCAGCCAGTTTATCGTTACCTGTCCATACTACAAATTTATCTTCGGCATTGTTGTTTCCATAAATACCAATTTCGTACCCCTTAAATTTATCGCTCATTTTTTTATATTCTTCCTCCGTTTCTTTATCTAAAAAATGTTGCTCTCTTTTCCACGAGGTAAAATTTACCATGGTTAAAACTTTACGTTTTTCAGAATAACTCAATCCATCCACATCATACTCAGGATTGCTGTAAATTTCTTTTATTTCTTTTTTAGTAGCCAGGTCGTATTCTACAATGGCTGATTTATCCCGCCCGATATTGCTCGACACATAAATATTCTTATTGTCAAAAGTAAAAAACTGGATAGCAAACTGATCTTTATACGTGGTGGTAAGAAACGAATCAAATGGCGCAGCTTCTGTTGCACGCTGGTAATAGGTTGTATTTACACCATCGGTTTTTGAAGCTATCCGGATGCTGCCGGTATGATCGGTAAACCAACTGTCGTAATTTTTATCATTCTCAAATAAAACTTTCAGTTCTCCGGTTTCTACATTGATACTGTACGGATCAAAATATTTTGCATCTCTTTTATTTAAGCCAATCATCATTTCTTTTTCTTTACCTGCTACATCACGCCAGTTATCCAGTATTTGGGTCCTTACTTTCGGGAAAGGTGTTAATGCTTTTAAATTTTTGCCATCGCTGCCAACTGAAAACATTTGAAAATTTTCATCGCCACCAATGTCCTGCAGGTAAACTATGCTATTTCCTTTCCATTGATACTGGTAAATATTCCGCACCGTATCATTGGTAACAGGAACACCAACGCTGTCAGCTATTTTTTGAACAAATACATTGGTGTGCCCTTTGTAAGGGCTCAGGTAAGAAGCATATTCCCCATCGGGAGAAATACGCCAACCAAATTTTTCAGGATTTTTAAAAAAATCTTCCGCAGCAAGCTTTGGAGCTTTTTCTTCGGGCTTAGTGCCACATGCCGCAAACAACAACGGCAGAGCAGCCAGTAATACAAACAGGTGTTTCTGCATTAATTTCATCATAATTAGTTAGTTTAAAAATAAAAAATAAAGACTTGGAAGGTAAAGATTTTGCAGTCAGAGGAACGGAGTGTTAAGATAATATTTTTTCTTACAAAACAAAAATCCCCGGTTATTGGGGAGTATAATTTTTTGTTAAACGGCAAATGATCGCTAAAGTTCCTTCAGCAATTTCCACATTTCATCTGCAACAAGCTGGTTTCCTTTTGCATTCAGATGAACGCCATCTGTTGTAAGTACCCCTTTGTCTTTATTATCGGTATTGTTTTTTAAATTATAATCCAGGAATAACTTTCTAAGATCAACTACCGGCAATTTATTTTTCCCGGCAATATTCCGGGTGATGCTGCTGTATTCATTCAGATCGCCATCGAGCTGATTACTAAAATCGGTCTTCTCTCCTATAACTGCCGGGGTGCAGAGAATGACTTTAATTTCCTTTGCTTTCAATTTGTTTATGATTGCCTGGTAAAATTTCTCAAACCTATCGGGATCTGTACCGGTGCCAAACGTACGTTTGTGCCACACATCATTTACACCGATATAAATAACTACTACATCCGGCTCTTTAGTAAGCACATCTGCTTCCATACGTAAATACAGGTCGTATATTTTGTTGCCCCCAACGCCGGCACCAATCAATTCATAGTCCGCGGCTTTGCCCTGCAGGGCAATCATAGAATCCAGCTTAACAATAAAGCCGCCGGGATTTACGGCTGCTTCGGTAATGGAGTCGCCAAAAAAAACAATCCGCTGCTTTTTATTTGCAACGGTAAATGCAGCCATCCCAATAGCTATTGCGATAAATAATAAAACGACCAACGTAATTTTCATCTTATAATTTTAGTTTAATAAATGCGGCCTTTCTCTGTAAACTTTCCATACAAATTCGCCAAACAAAGTGTTGGCCCAGGCAAACCATTTACGGGTAAATTTAGTTGCATCATCTTTATGAAAAGACTCGTGCATAAAACCTGTGCCGGCATGTGTTTTCTGCAACATATCAAGGCATAGTTTTATTTCTTTGTCATCAGTACTGGTTAAGCCTCTCATAATAATACTCATTGGCCAGATATAATCCATACCCACATGTGGGCCGCCGATGCCTTCTGCGGCTTTGCCTTTGAAGAAGAAAGGGTTGGATTCTGATAGCGCAAACTTTCTGGTATTCTGATATAATTTATCATTAAGCATGTTGTTGTTTAAATAACCTAATGAAAGCAAAGACGGAACATTAGCATCATCCATAAGATTGTAACTTCCGAATCCGTTTATTTCATAAGCAAATATTTTTTCATTATGTTTATCCTGAATTATTGCATTCAAATTAATTCCATCACCTATAATTAAAGAAAGTTCATGAGCTTCCTGCGCAAGAGTTGAAGATGAGTGTAACGTCATTCCTAGTAAATCAATTAAGTCAAAAAGGATCAATCCCGCATAATAATTGCCCGGAATATTAAACGGAAAAACCGTTGCATCATCGCTCGGCCTGAACATGGAATGTATTAACCCAATTTTTTTTGTTGGATAGCCATAACCACCCAACGGCACACCATCGGTTGCCCAACTGGTTGTTCTTTCAAATTTGTATGGACCTTTATTTTCTAAACGTTGCTGTTCTTTAAAAGTTTTTACAATCAGTTTCATAGCCTCTTTCCAGTCTTTATCAAACGGAGAAATATCTCCATTTTCTTTCCAATAACCGTAGGACAATCTTATTGGATAACACAAACTATCTATCTCCCATTTACGTTCATGAATGCCGGGTTTCATTTCAGTTTTATCATCCTTCCATTCGCTGATCTTTGTTTCATCTTTATAAAATGCATTGGCGTAAGGGTCTTTTAAAATGCATTTTACCTGCCGGTTGATAACGCCCTTAATAAGTTCCTGCAGATTTTTATCTTCTTTCATTAAAGGCAGGTATGGCCAAACCTGAGCCGATGAATCCCGCAACCACATAGCATCTATATCGCCGGTAATAACAAAAGTGTCGGGCTTACCGTTGATGATCTCAAAATCAACCGTGGTATCTAAAGTATTGGGGAAACAATTTTCAAACATCCACGTTATTTCTTTGTTGCCGATATTGTTTTTGATTTCAGCTATCAGCTTTTCAACAGCCGGGCTTTTAAATTTTCGCTGGCTTTCTGCAACCCTTACCAAAGGAAAATTGGTTTGCGAATTTGCAGAAGTAGATTTACTCATTAAAATACCCGCAGTGGCAAGTGAAGTTTGCTGAATGAATTTTTTCCGGTTCATACTGTTAAGATAAAAAGAAAATTGCTGTGCCGAACAGTTAGGAAGTACAAAATGTAAGTAATGTTTGTTTTATCAGCTTCGCTGATAAGAATTTTTGCCACAAAGGCACAAAGACACAAAGAGTTTTGCCTTCGGCAAAAAAGATTTGCCACAGAGGCACGGAAGGCACTGAATTAAAATGTGTATTTTTTCGTGCTTTTGTGCTTCAGTGGTAAATAATGGATTTGCGAAGCAACTTCCTCGGTTTTACCTCAGGCAAAAAAGATTTGCCACAGAGCCACGGAAGGCACTGAATTAAATGTGTATTTTTCTGTGCTTCAGTGCCTCTGTGGCAAATAATGAGTTGCAAAGCAACTTCAACTTCACCTTTTGTGGCTCACATTTTATTGCGAAGCAAGAAAATAAAAAAATCAAGAGTTATTTATTGAGGGAGAAAAATCATTCTACGTTAACCTGTTTCTTTATAACAGAGTTTTCGTTTACAGCCATTAAAAACTTACGCTCCTTTAACAGGTAGCCATTTCCATGTTCGCAAAAATGAACTTTTAAATTTTCTATGCTGATGGGGTTACCATCCGGTATATCAGCAATATTGGAATGCATGATGTCGTGCCCGTCTACAATCATTACCAGGCCACTGCCTATGGCTTCCATTTTATTTCCATCAGTAATTATCATGCCCGTATCTTCTCCCAAACCAATACCAATACAGGATGGGTTGGCAGAAACTGCCTGTGCAAGCCTGGCAAAGCGGCCACGTTTTTCAAAATGCGAATCAAAAATTACATCATCCATAAAACCAAGACCGGTGGTAATTTTTACTTCGCCTTTTAAATGGGCACGGGCTGCGTTGCCTTCATATATCATGGTGTTGCTCATGGCCATGGCTCCTGCCGATGTACCGGCCACAACGAAATCGGGTTCGTTATAATAGCGGTCTAAAGCTTTTTCTAAAAACGCAGTACCCCCAAAAGTGCTGCTCAGGCGCAACTGGTTACCACCGCTGAACATGACCACATCACAGGTTGAAATTCTTTCTAAATATTCCGCAACGGCAGCATCGGCCCGGTTACGGATGTGCATAACACCAATATTGGTACAGCCAATTTTTCCAAAAGCATTTTGATAATTATCGCCAACTTCGTAAGGGATCATGCTGGCAGTGGTAACCACTTCAATACGGCACATAGGCCCACCAGCTTCTTCAATAATACGGGACAGGATTCCCAGTTCAAAAAAATTGAGGTTATTGCGTTGGAATTTTCCGGTCTCTAAATCAGTACCCTTATCTTCTGCTCCTCCAATCGCAATTAGTTTTCCTTTAGCAAATTGCATTGATCATTTTTATGATTAAGGCAAAAATACGGGAAATCGTGTTTGAATACTGTTTAGTTGTTGTTAACGGATGTTGATAACGTTTAAAATCAGCTCATTATACTATTTATTCCATTCTTTGGTGCAGAGTCTGCAATTGGTATAATACAGCCTAATATTTCAACGTATTGCTTTGGACAATATTGAAATCAAGATGGTATTACAAATGCTGTAATAGCTTCTACCAGCCTGTCTAAATTTTTGGTGCTGGTATAAACATTGGGTGTAATACGCACCCCACTGATGTTTTCCCACGTAATGCCAACAGTATGTATTTTATAATTCTCCCACAAATAACTATCCAGTTCGCCAGGAGTTTTTCCATCTACACTTACCATGCCTATGGCACAGCCAAATTCTTTTTGAAAAGAAGTATGCAGTTTTACTTTGGGCAGATCTTTTACCTTACTCATCCAGTAATTCTTCAGGTACAATAACCTTTCTTCTTTACGTTTTGCTCCAATCATGTCGTAAAAATCAATGGCTTTGTCAATGGCCTCTTCAATAAAAAAAGGCCTTGTGCCTAAATGCTCAAACTTGCGGATGTTATCATCTTCCTTATCGCCGGCACCAAATAACGGCCACACTGATTTTATTTTTTCTTTCCGTACATACAGAAAACCCGTCCCTATAGGGGCTCCCAGCCATTTGTGCAGGCTGGTTCCAAAATAATCGCAATTAAGATCTGGAATTGAAAATTCGAATTGTGCAAATGTGTGTGCGCCATCAACGAGCACATCTATATATTTTTTCTTTGCCTCATCAGCAATTTTACGCACCGGCATTTTCTGGCCAATCCAGTTTATCATGTGCGTAATTTGCACCACTTTTGTTTTGGCTGTAAAGGCATCAGTGTATTTTTTTACCAGGTAATTTTCATCTTCGCTGGGCAGTTCTAAATTTACCCAAACTAATTTTATTCCTTCTCTCCGCTCCCGTTGTTTCCATGCACCAATCATGTTTGGATAATCCTGTTTGGTAAGCACCACTTCATCGCCCGCTTTTATTTCAATACCAAAAATTACTGTTTCCAGCGCTTCGGATGCGTTGCGGTGCAGGGCAATTTCTTCTGCATTGCAACCCGCCAGTTTAGCAAGATTTTTACGCAAAGGTTCCCGGCCCTGATCAACAATACGCCACATAAAATAACTGGGCGCCTGGTTGCTGAAATCATAACTGGTTTTCATCGCATCTGCAACCACTTTGGGTGCTGGTGCCACACCGCCATTGTTGAGGTTGATGAAATTAGGTGCAATGGTATAAGATTGCTGCACGTAATGCCAAAACTCTTCATCACTTGCAAGCTCGGATGGAGGAACCAACTCGCTGTTTTTTAAAGCTGATTCTAAATTACGGCTCCAGGCGGGTTGCAATACATTGGCTGTAATTGCTGCGGCAGAAGCCAGGCTTATTTTTTGTAAAAAAGAACGACGGTTACTCATTTGTTTTAATTTAGGTCCACCTCTAAACTGGCGGTTTTGCAATGTACAAATTTTGTTTTTTGCAATGCAAGATGATTTTGGTAATTTACCCCCTCCGCCCCCTGAAGGGGGAACTGATAACAGCGAAAAATATTTTTCTACGCTTCGATGAAAGTTGCCCAATGGTACAAAGTACAAGAGTGCGACGCAACAATGAAGACATGAAAAGCAAATGCCCGTAACAAAAAAACAAACCACAAACACCAAACTATTTTATTTATGCAGATTATTGAGATTAAAGTTTTAAGAGGCCCTAACTACTGGAGCGTTCGCCGCACCAAACTGATACAGATGAAACTGGACCTGGAAGAGAAAGAAAAAATGCCTACCAATAGCATTCCCGGTTTTAGAGAGCGGCTGGAAGCAATGATACCTTCGTTAATAGAACACCGGTGCAGTGTGGGAACTCCTGGCGGCTTTTTTGAACGGGTTGAAGAAGGCACGTGGATGGGTCACGTAATTGAACATATTGCACTGGAAATTCAAACCCTGGCGGGCATGGATACTGGCTTTGGCCGCACAAGAGGCACCGGTAAAGATGGCGAGTACTATGTTTGCTTTAGTTATATGGAAGAAGATGCTGGCATTTATGCCGCAAAAGCTGCGGTAAGAATTGCACATGCATTGATTTTTGAAGAAGCGTATGACATGGACGAAGATATACAGCGAATGAGAGAGATTCGGGAGGATACCAGGCTTGGGCCCAGCACAAGTTGTATTGTTGATGAAGCGGCAAAAAGAGGTATTCCTTTTATACGTTTGAATAAGCATTCTTTGGTGCAACTGGGCTATGGTGTGCATCAAAAAAGAATAAGGGCAACCATTGCAAGCACCACCGGCAATATTGCGGTGGATATTGCATGCGATAAGGAAGAAACAAAAAATTTATTGGGCGCTGCCGAAATTCCGGTACCAAAAGGTGATGTGGTAAGAACTGAAGAAGGCCTAAAGGATGCTATTGATAGCATTGGTTATCCCTGCGTGATAAAACCCATTGATGGTAATCATGGTAAAGGAAATACTACCAATATTATAGATTGGGAAATGGCGCTGAAAGCTTTTGAAGCGGCAAAACATTATGGCCGCAGTGTAATTGTTGAAAAATATATTACCGGGTTCGATTTTCGAATACTGGTTATTAATTACAAATTTATTTGTGCCGCTTTACGTACCCCTGCATCAGTTGTTGGCGATGGAAAAAATACCATTCAATATTTACTGGAAGAAGTTAACAAAGACCCCCGCCGTGGCTACGGACATGAAAAAGTGCTGACCCAAATTACAATTGATGATTTTACAAAAATAATGCTGGATGAAAAAGGTTATACTTTAGAAACCATTCCTGCAAAAGACGAATTGGTTTTGCTGAAACCTACTGCCAATCTTTCTACCGGTGGCACCAGCACCGATGTAACTGATGAAGTGCATCCGGCAAATATTATGATGTGCGAACGCATTGCAAAAATCATCGGACTGGATATTTGTGGTATTGATATTATGGCATCCGATTTAAGAACACCGGTTAAAGAAAATGGCGGTGCTATTCTGGAAGTGAATGCAGCACCGGGTTTCCGCATGCATATTGATCCATCGGTTGGTTTGCCACGCAATGTGGCCGAGCCGGTTGTGGATATGCTTTTTCCAAAAGGCAGCGCCGGAACCATTCCAATTATTGCCATAACCGGCACAAATGGTAAAACAACCACCACGAGGCTTACCGCACACATTGCAAAAACGGCGGGTTATAAAGTTGGTTACACCACCAGCGATGGTGTGTACATTCAAAACCAAATGATGATGAAGGGTGATTGCACCGGGCCGGTATCTTCCACCTTTGTTTTAAAAGACCCAACCGTTGATTTTGCTGTATTAGAATGTGCCAGAGGCGGCATTTTGAAAAACGGACTTGCATTTCAAAACTGCGATGTGGCTGTAGTTACAAACATCAGTGCCGATCATATTGGTTTAGGTGGTATTGATAGCATGGAGCAAATGGCGAAAGTAAAACAGGTTGTTCCTGAAACGGTATTCAATCACGGTTATGCCATTTTAAATGCTGATGACGACCTGGTATACGCCATGAAGGAAGGACTGAAATGCAATGTTTCGTTTTTCAGCATGGATGAAAATAATCCCCGTATAAAAAAACATTGTAAAGAGGGCGGTTATGCTGCGGTTTTTGAAAATGGCTATATCACTATAATGAAAGGCACCTGGAAAATAAGGGTGATAAAAGTTAGTGAAGTGCCTGTAACTTACGGTGGTAAAGCGATTCATAATGTAATGAACTGTTTGCCTGCAGTATTAAGTACTTATTTCTGGCGCAATATTGAAATTGAAGATATTAAACTGGCGCTGCAAACTTTTGTACCGTCATCAACCCAAACACCGGGCAGGCTAAATATGTTCCAGTTTAAAAATTTCCAGTTTTTGGTTGATTTTGCACACAATCCTGCAGGACTTGAGTTGCTCTGCGATTTTATAAGCAAACTTGATGGCGAACCTAAGGTTGGCATCATTAGCGGTACCGGCGACAGACGTGATGATGATATTAGAGAACTAGGCCGCATTTCCGGCAGATCGTTTGATGAGATCATCATTCGCCAGGATAAACATTTGCGGGGCCGTACTGCTGAAGAAATTGTAAATCTTTTGGTGGAGGGAATCAACGAAACAAAAACAAAGGAGATCCCTGTTACCATAATATTAAATGAAAAAGAAGCCATTCTGCATGCTTATACCAATGCAAAGCCAGGCTCATTAATTACCATCATGTGCGATGTGGTGACAGAAGCGCTGGATTTAATAAAGGGATTGAAGGAGAAGGAAGATGCGGAGTAAGAAGCTATTAGCCTTTAGCTTTTAGCCATTAGCTACAGCATTAAAGTTTCGCAAATTTATTTTTGGGCATAAGTATCGCATAACTGTTTACGCTGTAATAATTTAGCTAACAGCTAATGGCTTGCAGCTAATAGCTTTTCTTATTCTTCACCCAAAAAATACTTTTATGAGAAATTTTAAAGAATTGAAGATCTGGCAAAAAGGTTTTCAACTCGCTCTTAATTGCTATAAACTCACTTCAACATTTCCAACGCATGAAAAATTTGGATTGATTTCACAAATTAACAGGGCTGGCGTTTCAATCCCCTCGAATATTGCAGAGGGCAGCAGCCGAAACAGTGATAGGGATTATAATCGTTTTATCGAAATTTCACTTGGTTCTTGTTTTGAAACGGAAACACAATTATTAATTGCCAAAGAATTAGGTATTGGAACAATTGAGACAATCGATGAAACGCTGGCACTGTTGGCTGAAGAAGAAAAAATGCTGACAGCTTTCAGCAAAATTCTTCTGGCTAAAAGCTAATAGCTAACAGCTTTTAAAAATGCTTTTGGCTGAACCTGTATGAACCTTAACTTTGCAGTCGCAATTCAACTGGGTTATTGTGTAACGGTAGCACTACAGATTCTGATTCTGTCTGTCTGGGTTCGAATCCTAGTAACCCAACTTAACCGGGAATGCTTTTTAGTAAAAGTATTCCAGTTTTATATCTTACCCCGAAGCTCATAGATTTTTTTTACAAAAAATTACAACCGTTAACTATGAAGAAATATTTTTGTGCTTTATTACTGATTACTGCTTTTTGTGGGATGGCCCATGCACAAACAAAAAAAATCAATCTATTAGAAAAAGATTTTGGTGGGCTTCACTTCAGCTACATAAAAATAACAGACCAGATAAATACCAGCTATATGTTAACCATGAGTTTTAAAAGTGCCGAAAACTCCACAGCAGCTGGCATTAAAATGATTACATTAAATTCTGACGACGGCTGCCGCCAGTTTACTAAAGACCTAAGCAATGCCGTGACTCAAATGGATGCTAATGAAGATGTAGATATGTCGTGGGACAGGAAAACTTATTCATTAGAAGTTATGGAAGGCCAAAAAGGAGTGTACTTGTATAATGAAAATAAAGTGGGACACATATTTCTAAATAAAAAAAACTCAGACAAGCTATTGTATCTTATGAACCGCGTAAGTTTTGGGAGTGATGAAATAAACCCGTAAAATAATAAGCAGACAAAAATTTTAATATATTTAAAAGGATACTAAAGTAGGTAAAACTGCCGCATTAGGCCTGTTGACCCAATTGAGAAAAGTCGCAAGTAAAAAGAAAATCATCCATATTTCTGGCTTTATTATTCAAAATCCTTTTGGCTGAAAAGCATTGAACCCTTATTTTTGCACTCCAAATAATTTTTTGGGTATCAAGCTGGGTTATGGTGTAAAGGTAGCACAACAGATTTTGATTCTGTTTGTCTAGGTTCGAATCCTAGTAACCCAACCAGCGAGGACAAATCGGTTTTACTACTGGTTTGTCCTTTTTTATTTTCGCTAAAAACCTCTCCCCATTGATGCCTTTGTTGATTTGATATATACAGTTGCTCATGTTCACTCTCCTCTTTATAGTATCAACAAATTTAGCGTTATTTTATTTTTGACCCCTTAACACCCATTGTTGTTATTTTAATTGGTTTTATTAATCCATTAACATCAAAAAATAATTCGTCAATACAAGTTACTCTATGATTTGCATCTGTTTCTCCCAAAGGGCGTCTATGATATACAATGTACCACTTATCTTTATTGTGTATAATAGAATGATGACCAGCTCCGGTAGCAACTAAAGTGTCTTGCTGCAAAATTTTTCCAACTCTTTTAAATGGCCCAAATGGAGAATTTGAAACTGCATAAGACACAGAATAATCTGGCCCTGTCCAGCCACCTTCGCTCCACATAAAATAGTATTTATTATTTCTCACAAACATCATTGGCCCTTCAACATAATTTTGGGGCGTAATCTCTTTAAATGTTTCTCCATTTTCAAACGGTATAAATCCGGTAAAATCTTTATTTAATTGAGCTATGTTGCAATGTCCCCAACCACCATAAATTATGTAATATTTTTCATCAATATCTTTAAATACAAATTGATCTATAGGCTGTGCACCGTTGTAAAATTTATCTATTAAAGGCTTTCCCAGATAATCTTTAAACGGACCCTCTGGTTTATTGGCCACCCCTAAACCAATGCCTCCAATTGCACTATCACTTTGAATATCATTTGCTCCAAAAAATAAATAATATTTTTTATTCTTTTCTATAATGGCAGGAGCCCATATTGCTTTCTTTGCCCATTTTATTGAAATTGTATCCAATATTTTTTCATGCTTAATCCAATGTATTAAGTCATTAGATGAAAACGCATCTAAAAACACCTGCTTTGCATATTTATCAGAATAAGTTGGATAAATCCAATAATTATTTTCAAATATAGCAGCTTCAGGATCGGCGTACCAACCATTAAGTATTGGATTTCCGGACACGGAAGTTTGCTTTTTTAATTGTGCCTGGCTAATGTGCAATAAACTGATGCTACAAAACAATAAGATGAAACTTTTTTTCATGAAGTGTATAGAGGTTATACCTTTTTCGCTGTTGTAGTAATGACGTCTCAAAAAAAAAATTGATAGCCAAATGTATTACTTATTTTTAACAGCATATTTAAATAAATGAAAATGAAAAAATATTGTATAGTTCTCTTTTTTAGCTGTCCGTTTTTAGCATTTGGGCAAAACGTAAATAAGCCTGTTGATTTAGTGGAATGGATAAACCCGTTGATGGGAACCGCAAGCAGCCCGGAATTGAGCAATGGCAACACGTATCCGTCCATAGCATTGCCGTGGGCAATGAATGCATGGACCCCACAAACAGGGAAAAATGGCAATGGCTGGCAATACACATACGATGGACAAAAAATAAGAGGCTTTAAACAAACACATCAGCCATCGCCATGGATGAATGATTATGGACAGTTTTAAATAATGCCCGTAACTGGTGCAGCTGTATTTAACGAAGCAAAAAGAGCAAGCTGGTTCAGCCATAAAGCCGAAATTGTAAAGCCATATTATTATAGCGTTTATTTAGCTGATTATAATGTAACAACAGAAATTACCCCAACCGAAAGAGCAGCTTCTTTTCAATTTACATTTCCTAAAACAGATAGTGCTTTTATTGTGGTAGATGCGTTTGACAGGGGATCATACACAAAAATTATTCCATCCGAAAATAAAATTATTGGTTACTCCACAAGATACAGCAGGGGTAAGCTCGTTAATTTTAAAAATTATTTTGTAATTATTTTTGACAAATCATTTATACAATCCAACGTATGGAATGACAGTACTAAATTAGATCTATTGGAAAAAGCCGGCAACCATACAGGTGCCATAATCAATTTCAAAATAAATAAAAATGGTGAACGGGTACATGCAAAAGTAGCATCGTCTTTTATCAGTTTTGAACAGGCTGAACAAAATTTAAAAGAGATTGGTAATGACAGCTTTGAAACTACAAAACAAAAAGCTAAAAATATCTGGAATAAAACCCTCAACAGCATTGAAGTGGAAGGCGGAACGATTGACCAGGTAAGAACATTTTATTCAACCATGTACCGTACTTTATTTTTTCCTATGAAATTGTATGAAAAAGATAAGGATGGAAATATTGTACATTATAGTCCGTACAACGGTAAAGTAATGCCAGGTTATAAATTTGGAGGCACAGGTTTTTGGGATACGTTTAGAGCATTGTACCCGTTTTTAAACTTAGTGTATCCATCTATAAATAAAGAAATGCAGGAAGGATTAATTAATGATTATAAAGAAGGAGGCTGGCTGCCGGAGTGGAGCAGCCCGGCTTACAGTGATATCATGATAGGTAATAATTCTGCTTCGGTAGTTGCAGATGCATATATTAAAGGTGGAAGAAATTATGACATCAATAAATTGTATGAAGCACTTGTGCATGGTGCCAATAATGAAGGGCCAGATGCTACCGGGCGAAAGAGTGTGGAGTTTTATAATAAACTTGGTTATGTACCTTACGATGTAAATATTGATGAAAGTGCAGCCCGTACTTTAGAATATGCTTACGATGATTTTACTATCAGCCGCCTGGCAAAAGCTTTGAACAAACCACAAGCCGAAATTGATTTGTACGAAAAACGTAGTATGAATTATAAAAATCTTTTTGATCCACAAACAAAATTGATGAGAGGAAAAAATAAAGATGGCAGTTTTCATACCCCATTTAATCCTTTTAAATGGGGCGATGAATTTACAGAAGGTAATGCCTGGCATTATACATGGAGTGCTTTTCATGATATAGATGGTTTAGCAAATTTGATGGGAGGGAAAAAAGAATTTGTTGCCATGCTGGATTCTGTATTTAAAATGCCGCCAACTTTTGATAATAGTTACTATGGCGGAACAATACATGAAATACGGGAAATGCAGATTGCCAACATGGGTCAGTATGCACATGGCAACCAGCCTATACAACACATGATTTATCTATACAACTACGCAGGTGAGCCATGGAAAACGCAGTATTGGGTTCGTGAAGCTATGACACGTTTATACAAACCTACACCCGATGGTTATTGCGGTGATGAAGACAACGGGCAAACCTCTGCATGGTATGTATTTTCTGCACTTGGTTTTTATCCGGTATGCCCTGCTACAGATCAATATGTGTTGGGTACACCATTGTTTAAAAAAATAACATTGAATTTAGAGAATGGTAAAAAGTTTATAATAAATGCGTCCAATAATAGTGATGATAATAAGTATGTGCAGCAAATAAAATTAAATGGTACTGTGCATTTAAATAACTGGATAAGCCACACAGCTATAATAACAGGCGGTAGTTTTAATTACACAATGGGAAGTGTGCCAAATATGCAAAGAGGTATTGATAAAAAATCTTTTCCGTTTTCACTTTCTACCAGTAAATAAAATAGCGATGAAAAAAATATTATTCTTAGTAGTATTGTTAGTACCTGTTTTTGCCGTGGCGCAAACTCCTCCTCAAAACCTTGTACAATTTGTAAAACCCATCATCGGCACACAACGCATGGGTCACGTGTATCCCGGTGCCACTGCGCCTTTCGGCATGGTACAGTTAAGTCCGGATACGGATACCATACCCTACGAGGCTAACGGAAAATACAACGGCGAGGTTTATAAATATTGCGCCGGCTACCAGTATGATGATAAAACAATTGTTGGGTTTAGCCATACCCATTTAAGCGGCACCGGCCACAGCGACCTCGGCGATTTTTTGGTGATGCCCACTACTGGCCCGCTGCAGCTAAACCCTGGTACGGCAGATAATCCGCTGGGTGGTTTTCGTTCTGCCTTTTCTCACCAAAACGAAGTGGCAGAAGCCGGTTATTACAAAGTAAAATTAGATGACAATAACATCACTGCAGAGCTTACCGCTACCAACCGGGTGGGCTTTCACCAGTACACTTTTCCGCAAAGCGATGAAGCACATATCATTCTGGATTTAATGAGCGGCATTTACAATTATACCGATAAAAATGTGTGGACGTTTGTACGCATCGAAAATGATACCCTGATAACCGGCTACCGCCAAACCAACGGCTGGGCACGTACCAGAACGGAATACTTCGCCATGAGTTTTTCGAAACCCTTCATCAGCTATGGCAATAAAAATTTTGATACAAAGCAGGTCTATCGTGGCTTTTGGGGCAAGTTTAACCAAAGCAAAAACTTTCCGGAAATAGCCGGAAAGCAAATACGCATGTACTTTAATTTTAAAACCGCCGCCAACGAAAAAATAAAAATTAAGATGGCCCTATCGGGCGTTAGCACCGCAGGCGCCTTATTAAATTTACAAACCGAAGCACCCGGCTGGGATTTTGAAAAAGTAAAAGAAGCTACCCAAAATTTATGGAACACAGAGCTTAACAAAATACAGGTAGAAGGCAGTATAGATTTTAAACAAAATTTTTACACCGCCATGTACCACTCGTTTATTTCCCCTACTGCTTACATGGATGTTGATGGCAGTTATAAAGGGCTTGACCAGAATATACACACCGCCAATGGCTTTACCAATTACACCACTTTTTCGCTGTGGGATACCTACCGTGCCCTGCACCCGTTGTTTAGTATTGTGCAGCCAAAACGTAATGGCGATATGGCGCAATCTATGCTGGCACATTACAACCAAAGTGTGCAGCACATGCTGCCGGTGTGGAGCCATTACGCAAACGAAAACTGGTGCATGAGCGGCTACCACAGCGTATCAGTACTATGCGATGCTATTGTAAAAGGTAATACCGCTTTTGATGCAGCCACAGCGCTTGATGCCTGCATTGCTACAAGCAACCACAGAAATTTTGATGGCCTCGGCGATTATATTGACAAAGGCTACGTACCCGTTGAAAGCAGTGGCACGTCAGTATCTACAACGCTGGAATATGCCTACGATGACTGGGCAATAGCACAAGCTGCCAAAAAGCTCGGTCGCCAAAATGTGTATGACGAGTACATAAAAAGGTCTGCCAATTATAAAAATGTGTTCGACCCAATGGTTAGGTATATGCGCCCAAAACTGGCCGACGGCACTTTTAGAAAAAACTTTGATGTGCTTACTACAAACAACCAGGGCTTTATAGAAGGCAATGCCTGGAACTACAGTTTGTTTGTACCGCAAGACCCTGCATCTCTCATCACCCTGATGGGTGGCAACAAGCCATTTGTAAAACACCTGGATAGTTTGTTTACCATGCAACTGCCCGATAAATTTTTTGAAGAAACTGAAGATATCACCCGCGATGGCATCATTGGCAATTACGTGCATGGAAACGAACCATCGCACCACGTAGCTTACCTGTACAACTGGACGGATCAGCCCTGGAAAACACAGGAAAGGGTACGCATGATTTTACCAAAAATGTATGCCGCCAGGCCCGATGGATTGGGAGGCAACGACGATTGCGGACAAATGAGCGCTTGGTATATTTTTAGCGCCTTAGGCTTTTACCCGGTAGCGCCGGGCAGCGCCCAGTACAGCATTGGCAGCCCATCTGTAACAAAAGCAACGCTGCATTTAGAGAATGGTAAAACCTTTGAAATAGCCACCGAAAGCCAGAGCGAAAAAAATGTGTACGTCAGCAAAATTATACTGAACGGCCAGGTGCTAAACCGCCTGTACATTACCCATGATGAAATTATGAACGGCGGTAAAATGATTTTTTATATGAGCAATAAGCATGGGAAATAAAAATACTAATGTTTTAACTCATCCCTACAACCTTGTCCATTTTTCAACATCAAAAAACTCAGATAACTTATTTACATCCGGGCATATTTTCATAAGATTTTTGGAGCGGTAATCAGCCCTTTTCTGCAACCTGAGCACTACCGATTCGTGCAAAGTATGTTTATGCTTACCATCCATAAACCTGAACCGGCCCCAATTTACATACAAACGTGAAACCCACTTTGGTTTATCTACCGTACCCTTATTTACTTTAATAAGCTTGGGCCAAAACTCGGCAATGCGCCAACCGCCCGATAAAGAAATATTCAGATCCTGCATATAGGGTTCGGCATTTTGCTGAAACAGCTTTCTGGTATTTTCCAGCTTTTCCGGCTCAAAAAGCAGTCCTTTTCCCATCGCTTCAATAATCATCCATTCCAGCGAAATGTTACTCAGGTTACTTACCTCCTCCAGATAAGAGCCTCCTACATCTGAATGTACGCCTGCAAACCATACCTGGCGAATATCCTGTTGTTTTTCAAAACGTGTACCCCATAAATTTTGCCTGAAAAAAGCTCGCCGCTCATCTATAGAAATGGCATGGCGCACATTGGTTACACTTTCGTTATTGCTTGTACCTTGTAAAGTCATGGGACTATAAACCCAACCTATGGAAGAAACGGTATCCCAAAGGCCTAAAAAATGAACTTTACATTCACGGCTGAATGTCTTTTTAAAATCCGCAGAAATTTTCGCTTTCTTGCGGTCGTGAAAAATACGCATTGTTTCTGCAATAAGATTTTCGCTGTTGGCATACAGCAAACCACAGGTATTTATTAACCCTGCCAATGCCCTTACGGTATAAGCTCCCCTGCTGAAACCAAAAAAATATAACTCGTCTCCTTCTTCATACGTTTTCATAAGAAAGGCATAGGCATCCATAATATTCTGATTGAGGCCATAACCAAAGCTTTGTCCTAAAATGTATTCAAGTTTTTGGGTTATAGGGTTAAAGGCATTGTACGTACTGGGAGTACCCACTCCGGGATCGTAGTAGGTAACCTGATTAGCTGTATTTTTTTCCAGCACATTAAATAGCTTTACTACATTGGAGTTGTGGTCTCCAAAATCATTGCTTGTTCCATCGCAGCAAATAACAATTTTCTTCATAAATTATTTTTAAAAGAGGCCAAGAGAAATACCACTTGCGCCGTAATCATAATCAACTTCATCACCTGAAATATCCCTTTTCTGCACCTGTACTTTTTCTATAATCTGCACGCCGGTTCTCTTGTCAGTGAATGGATCAATGGCTTTAAAAAATTTAAGTGAAGTTAGTTTTTCAATAAATGAAATATTCGTTTGAAACACTTCTTTGTCTTTAAAATCAGCAAATAATTCTTGTTCATCTGCCGTGGTAACTTTTGCTTCTCTTTTAATAAGGGTGCCCATGTATTCATTGAGCAATTGTTTCTGCCCAAGTAAAAATCCAACATAATATAATTTTCCGTCGGATAGTTTTTTATAGTAAGCGATTTTCCAGAACAGCGTTGGTATTTTTGCCAATGTTTTTTTTCCGCCCACTTCTACTTCTAAATTCGGATCATCATCCTGAAATACCGGCCCGGTAAACACATTTATATTATAGGAGATACCGGGTGTTTTTGCTTTACCGCCCCGTTTTACAGCCGATGCCTCTTTTAAAATATAATCTTCCAGGCTGCCCCACAACCCACGGTTTAACTGCCCTACCTGTGGAATGGCATTGGTGAAAAAGAAGGTGAGCCGTGCTCCCCGTTCTGCAATTTCTTTGGTTGTTCCCCATTGCGGATCTTCTCTTTTTGACATATGGCCCCTGTCTAAAAAATTAGAATAAAGTTTACGTTGATTTTTTTCTGTTTTGCCTTCATCAAACTGGTACATGTATAATTCATCGGCCCATTGGTCTGATTTTTCTATCCGGGGGTCGGTTACAAAAACCCCTACCCTTGCTGCTGTAAGAAACTGTTCGCCATTTATATTACAGGCAGCAAAAAAAGGAAACTTGCGGCTCTTGCATTGTACCGTACTATAACTCTGATATTTTAATTCTGTTTCTTTTGAGTTAATAAATTTAACAACATCATTCTCTTTTCCGCCACCTATAACCGGTAATGTAATTTTTACTTCCGGATCAATAAAAAACGGATTGTACCCATAATAGCCGGTATCTTTTTTAAGGCTTCCCATATCATCGCTCACGGCTTTTTCATGCAGCTCTAAATCTTTTCCCTCAAGCATTTTATATTGTTCTCCGGCAAAAGTTAACCGTTCTACTTCTCTGCCTAATTTAGGAATAATATCTTCCATTGCTGAACCATAAACCAAAAAGTCGCCAAGACTTTCTTTATCCCTATATACCCTTCCTTTTACCTGATAACCCAATTCATTTTGCGAATACAAACCACGTACTGCGCATGCACCCGGAAATTTTTGCACATTCAATAGCAATGCTGCAGGCCTTCTACCCATTGCAATAATTCCGCCCAGATGCTGGTCAAGCATTTCAGAAAGGTTAAGATTATCTGTATAGCCATCAATATTCATTAAGTTACTATACACAAAAACAGGCTTGGGCAAAGCAACTTTTATTCTTTGTGTTACTGTATAAGGTGCAAGCCCTATATCAAAACTCTGTACATATAATGGCGGTCTGAAATTCGGTTTCTGCTCCAACGCAAATTCCCTGGAGATACGCTCAACTTCATCAACAGAAAATTTAAAGAGCGTTAATATATCAACCGATTTTTCCTGTTGATTTGTACGTTGTTCCAATGCAGCACCACGCATACCCATAAGCAAACTGTAAGTCAACAATCCCTGTCCATAACTGGATGCTTCGTAACTTACTTTATCTGCAGCACTTCCGGTGAGTACAAAACTACCCGTGCGGTCTTTCATTCGCTCCAATGCTCTTTCGCTGGTAGAATCCATTGCATCCTTACTCTTGAGGCTATCAAGCAGTTTCCCCGAATGGCAGGTATCAAATATCAGCACCTGTTTACAGGCTTTTATATTATTAATCCATTCTACAAATTCTTCTGATGATATGGATACTTTCTTTCTAACGGCGCTATCGCTCAAATCGCCGCTTAGTGTTTCGTAAGTGAGGTAATAAAACTGTGGATTTTTTCCATCATCATAATTGGCACCATGCCCTGTAAAATAAATAATCACCACATCCTGCGGTAATGCTTTTGCTGCAATTACCTCAAATGCTTTTTTTATATTTTCCTTGCTTGAAAGATTGGGGCCATCTGCTTTTTCTGTGGTAAGCAGTCTTGTATACACATGCTCCTTAAAAAGCTGTTCGCCTACAAGCTGCACTGCATCGCAAATACTGGCAGCATCCTGATCGGGAAAAGATAAAGAAAGGCTTTTATTACTATAAGCAGATGTACCAACAAACAGGCAATGTAATGCCGGTGGCGAAACCGACTCAGTACCGGCTTGTTTAAAATAATCTACACTTTGCAAAGGACCAGGCAGCCAGTCTTCTTTGTTCCAGCACCTGATTGAAATAGTATTTTTCTGATTGGCTAGAAAATAACTTTCGTAGCGGCTTAGTGAAAAAGAAAATGATGTTTTACGTTCGGGATTGATATCGGCTTCCACTTCCTTATTATTTATTCTAAGGCTGGTTCTGCCAATTCCACCATTGCGTTCTTCCAACTCAACCTGTAATAAAATTCCATCCAGCTCCATTTTTTTAATTTCAGGATAAAACGCCGGCTCGGTTAACCCGGCAACATTACGAAGTGGGGCATTAGAAAACTTCATCAATGTAGATAGCAGCCCCGGTTGCCAGTAACGGCCTTTTAACTGCTCCAGTTCTATCACTTCAAGGCCAGCCACAAAATGCAGCGCATTCATGCCATCAGGCGTTGCATCAAACAAGCCCGATGGTGTAACGGCTACTGAATCAGCTTCGCCAATTCTTACTAATTTAACCAGTTCTCTTTCAACTGTATTGTTGGTATTTAATTCTTTGCCAGTTTGCCATTCCCATATCCTGGTAGTGCTGTCTTCACTGGAGCTGATGATATATTTTTCATCGGCAGAAAATTTAAGGCTTTTAATATTTGACTCATGGCCTTTAAATATTTTTAAAGGTTCGTCACCTGCATTTTCCCGATCCCAAAGCCTTATCAATCCATCAGTGGTGCCACATATCAAATAACGTCCGTCTGCATTTATATCCAGTGCCCCTGCTTCAAAATATTCGTCTGTTTTCTTTTTTAGATGCCATTGCCATACAGGTTTTTGTTCTAGATCTTCTACTGATGCAATATCCCACACTGCAGCGTGATCACTCGCAGTAAAAAGATATTTGCCATTTTTGCTGATCTTCAATGCTGTTAAATTTCCATCCTGCCCGGGAAGAAAATAATTTTTATTTTTATTTTTTAGATCAACAATACAAAGATCTTTACTTTTTTTACCCACAAATCCAGTAATTAAATATCCCTGTTCAGCGCTGATATCTGCCAAGGCATCTATGCTTCGTTCGGGAAATACTCTCTTTGCCTTTGTATCTTCCGGTAAAATCCGGGGTTTATCTTTTTCCCATTCCCAGTAACCTACACTTCCGTTTACGCAACCAAAAACCAGGTATTTTGCATCTGCACTAAAATGAAGGCTGATGACATTATCAGGTGCCTGGAAAGAATTTCTATAACCACCTGTTTTAAAGTTCCATAATACAATCAAGCCATTAGTACTGCCGTAAGCCAGAACAGTATCATCAAAAGTTATGTCAAGAGAATTTATAAAATGATCCTTATCCAGCCAGGTGCTCTCCGGTGGCATATCAGGTTCGGGTGATAGTTTTAAAGGCTTTTTATTTAAGGGCGGCAAAATTTTTCCTGAAACCAAATCCCATATATTCACCTGGTTATTATTACCTCCTGTGATAAGAAATTTCCCGTCATTAGTTATAACAGATGCATTACTAATTCCCGTTTGAATCTTATTTTCAAAAGTTCTTACTTCTTCCGGCTGGTTAACATTAAAACTGAGTGCTGCCGAAGCGTTGGCACCGGTTACCCAGTATTTATTGTTATACTCGGTAAAACACAATGCGTTTACATACAAATTTGGATCTGGCATTTTTATGGAAAGAGGAGCTTTCGTTTCCGCTGCCGTTAAATCCCATACGTAGATAACACCAAGGCCGCCGCAAGCCAGGAATCTGCCATCGTTGCTATGGGCTATTGAAGTCATTTGACCTGCGTGTCCCGTAAAGTTGCGGGTTGGCTTTCCGTCGTCCTGGCCGGTACTCCACATCTGTATTATCTGTGCAGCAGATTCTTTAACGGGATTTGCAGATGTTATGAGATAGGCAGGTGCTTTGGCATTATCAGTCACTACAAAAAGATTAGCCAATTTAGCTGCTGTCGCAATTTTGTATGATTTAATTAATTTTTCTTTTTTTTCAGATAAATCCCAAATTTTGGCGGTACCATCGAAGCTGGCAGTTACAAGATATTTTTCATCTTTACACAGGGACATAGAGGTTACAAAATTATTATGAGCCATAATAACATTTGCCTGTTTCTGGTTCTCTAAAAAAATCCGTACGGTACCATCCTCGCCCCCAATAAATATTTTATTATCGCTGCTATATATCATTGAGCTTAACATGCCACATTTTAAATAAGTACTGGTACATTCGCCGCTTTCTGTAACCCATTTTTTTACTACGCCATAAGCCTGCCCTGCCAAAACATATTTTCCATCGGCACTAAAGGCTACTGTATTTATATTTTGAGTATGCCCACCAAAATTGCGTAATAAAAGGCCGCTTTGCAGATCCCAAAGCTTAACAATAAGATCGTTGCCACCAGTAGCCAGGTATTTACCATCGGGGCTAACAGCCATACATTTAACATCGCTGCTATTTATAGTCTGTACAATTGTTTCTACCGGTATTGATGCTTTTTCATTCATAGCTAATAAAATTTTTTTCTAAGATTAAATACCTCTTTTCAGTAACTAATCCCCTGACAATTGAAAACAAGAAATCAGCAACGTTCGCTGAAGCTATATTTTGAAGAAGATATTTTATTAAGATATTGAAAAACAGCCCTCAATTATAAAGGGCTGCCTAAATGGTAAAACAGTAATGTAGTATTTTATAGGTAAGCTATGTTTTTAAGGTTTTGATTCTCTTAAAATTTCGCTGAATCCCCTGGCCAGGATAGCAATCTCCTCAGCCTTGTCAACAATATTTATCATTCGGCGGGCATTAAAGTAATCGGCTGTATCAGCAAAAAAATAATTAGCTAATTTTTTACCCGTAAACCAACCATCGGTCATTCCCTGTATAGCAATCTGGTAGGCCAGGTCTGGTTCTTTGGCCTTATCAGGATTGGTTAACAAATCAACTCCGGTAAGTTTTTTGGCTTTTACATAATTAGCTCTGCCGGTAAGCTGTACATAGCCCCGGCCATGAAAACGGGCGCCGTCACCGGCCTGCGTATTGCCTACATTTTTACCGGGGCCAGTGCCCGGGCCATAGCGTTTGTTGAAATAGGCATCTCCACCTTTTTCATCAATAGGGCGCATGGTGTGGGCAGTTTCCCATTTAAAAGTGGCCAGGCAATAGGCCAGTTTGCGGCGGTCGGTATCGGTATCATTAAAGCGTGGGTCTGCCTCAATTTTATCAAATAAAAATTTAAAGGCTTCAACAAGGTCGTTGGTTAAGGGACCAAAGCGGGAAATGTACCCGCTCAATAATTTTGTTCTGTTAAAAGATAGCATAATGTAAGGTTTGGTGTAAGGTTTATAATTTCGTCCCTTAAATATAGAATATAGTTAACGTAATAACAATATTTCAGCCTATTTATTTGGTGATAATTTTTATAAATCAATAACCTTCGTAAGGTACTTTCTGAAAGTAAATTTTGGAAATGCCTCATCACATTCTAAGCATGATAGGTTTTATTTAACCAGTTCCGTAATAACCTTTCCCACACAGCCGCTTGGCATTTGTATATGCAGCAAAGCTGCAATGGTAGGTGCAATATCTGTCATGTAAGTTTCTCTGTTGGTTTTGCCCGGCTTTACGCCCCAGCCAAAAAACACGCAGGGTATATGTGCATCATACGGGTTCCATAAGCCATGCGTGGTTCCTTTGGTACCACCGTCAAAATAGTCTGACTTTAGAATAAACTGTATATCGCCGCTTCTTTTGTTATTGTAACCGTTTATCAGCATAGCTTTCAGTGGTTCTGGCAAAACGACTGATGCCAGCTTATCGGTTTCATAAACAGTGGTTATAAATGGCTTTACCTGCAACATTTTAATAACTGCCTTTTTTACCGCAGCAACATCTTTTCCCTGTTTTTCTAATTCGCTTATGTTGAGATATACCTGGTAGTTTTGTAAGCTTTGCACTATGCTGCTAACACCAAAATCAGTCTCTATCATTTGGTTTAATTCTCTTCTTAAATCTCCATCTTCAAAATTTCCCCCGGGTATTTTATGCTCGGCTAAAAAGGCCGGTATATGTGCTACACCATGATCAGCCGATAAAAAAACGGTGTAATTTCCTTTACCCAGTTTAGCATCCAGGTACTGCAAAAAATCAGCAATATCCCTGTCTAATCTTAAATAAGTATCTTCAATTTCTACAGAATTTGGTCCAAACGCATGGCCAATATAATCGGTAGATGAGATGCTGATGGCTAAAAAATCGGTAACCGTATTACTGCCAAGCTTTTCATTTTTTATGGCTGCTTTTGCAAAATCAAAAGTGAACGTATTTGCAAAAGGCGTTGTGCGGAACGATTCGTATTTAATATTTGCCGGTATCAATGAAAGTTTATGCGGAAAAGTTACGGTTGATTCTCCCTTGATTGCATTTTCATAAGGCTTATCATCGGCAGTACTCAGGCTGTAACTGCTCATGGGTAAAATCGTGGTCCAGTCTTTACTCATGTATTTTCCAGGAACATCTTTGCCATTAAACTCATCAACCCATGTTGGCAACGTATTCATGTAATGCGTACTGGTTATCCATTTGCCTGCATCGTACCAGTATGCCGCATTGGCACTGTGGCCCGCCGGTAAAATAGCACCACGGTCTTTTAATGCAATACCAATCACTTTACTTTTAAAATTATTACTCAACTTCAATTCATCGGTTACCGTTGTTACCCATAAATTATCGGGGCTCATTTTGCCTGCTACGCCGCTGTTACCAACTGTTGAAACAGTTGAATCATCGGTACAATAAACTCCTCTACCGGTTGCTTTATCAAACCAGTTATTACCAACAATACCGCTTATAGCTGGCACACTTCCTGTATAAATGCAGGTATGTCCAACGGCCGTATAAGTAGGCACATAGGGTATCATAGTATTTTCGGCACTAAAACCATCTTTCAGCAAACGCTTAAAACCACCCTCGCCATACAATGTATTAAAACGATACATATAATCCCATCGCATCTGGTCAATAACCAGCCCCACAACTAATTTAGGCTTTGCAGTCTGTGCGATAGCTGCGGCTGTAAACAAGTAAAAAGTAAAAAGTAAAAAAGACCTGCGGAGCATATTTAAACATTTTTGTAAAGATACCCGATAAGCTCGTTAACTGATATGAATATGCATGTTATGCCAATGTTATGAGTTTTGCAGCCAATGCGTTATTTTTGCAGCCAGCTAAAGACCTCACCCCCAACCCCTCTCCGAGGGAGAGGGAACTGGAAGATTGCTGCGAAATTGAATAAATCTAAAATCGTAAATATAAAATCTACAATCAACATGGATGTTTTTGAAAAATTAGTAAAAGATGGCGGCCCTATTGGTCAGCACATGGACCGGGCCCACGGCTATTTTACTTTCCCAAAATTAGAAGGCGAACTGGGACCAAGAATGAAATTCCGTGGAAAAGACATGATCGTTTGGAGCCTCAACAATTACCTCGGCCTGGTTAACCACCCCGATGTACGTAAAGCAGATACCGAAGCTGCTGCCAAATACGGTATGGGCAACCCCATGGGTGCCAGAATGATGAGTGGCAATACCGCACAGCACGAAGAACTGGAAAAAGTGATCAGCGAATTTATAAGCCGGGAAGATACCATGCTGCTCAACTTCGGCTACCAGGGCATTATGAGTTGTATTGATGCATTGGTAAACCGCCGCGATGTAATTGTGTACGATGCCGAAGCACATGCCTGCATTGTGGATGGTGTACGCCTGCACATGGGCAATCGCTATGCTTTTAAACACAATGATATTGACGATTGCGAAAAACAACTGCAACGTGCAACTGAACTGGCTGCTAAAAACGGCGGCGGTATTTTATTAATTACCGAAGGTGTTTTTGGCATGGATGGAGAGCAGGGAATTTTAAAAGAGATCTGCGAATTAAAGAAAAAATACGAGTTCCGCATTTTAATTGACGATGCACATGGCTTTGGTTACATGGGCCCAACCGGTGCCGGTGCCGATGAAGCACAGGGTTGCCAAAAAGATATTGATCTGTATTTTTCAACCTTTGTAAAAAGTATGGGCAGCATTGGCGCTTTCATCAGCGGACCAAAAAACGTGTTGAAATATTTACGCTACAATGTACGCTCACAAATTTTTGCCAAAAGTTTACCATTGATGATTGTTGAAGGAATGTTGAAACGTATGGAGATGGCAAAAGCCATGCCCGAACTGCGTGAAAAACTCTGGTACAATGTAAAAAAATTACAAACCGGTTTAAAAGAACGTGGTTTTGATATTGGAGGTACCAATAGCCCGGTTACACCCATTTTTATGAAAGGCGATGTGCCCGAAGCCACGCAAATGGTGATGGACCTGCGGGAGAACTACCATATTTTCTGCAGCATTGTTGTGTACCCTGTAATACCAAAGGGCGATATCATTTACCGCCTGATACCAACCGCCGCACACACTGATGCCGATATTGACGAAACACTAAAAGCATTTGAAGAAACAAAGAAAAAATTAGATGCCGGTGCTTATAAAGCGGTTGATATACCGGACATGGCCGAGGCGAATTAGAGCATGATTTTTATAGATAAACGATCCCGACTTTTTTCAAGCCGGGATTTTTTTTGAATAAAAAAATTAAGCTGCTCTAAATGACAAATTAAATTGTGCCATAACTTCTCTTGTCCAATCTCTTAAATTATCATACCAATCGTTTTGTTCATTTAAAATTAAAAAAGCTGTTAGCCTTATTCTATCAAAAAATAAATTTTGCCCACTTCTATGATAAAAATCTCGGGGGTCTAAAACATCAGCAATCATAAATGTTCGAACTGGATTTAATTTAGGGAGTGTGCTAAACCATTTTTTTAAAAAATCTCCTACGTCCAAGTCGTTTATCGCTCTGGCCCAGTGTGTTCCTGTTTTACATTGAGCAAAACAAATAAGCTTACAGGAGAATTCATCATTAAATGGAATCCATGCAGCTATGTCTAATTTGTCATCTTGTGGGTTGTATGTAATTGTGTTACTAACTGATAATGTACCGTCTTTTAAGTCTCTTACTAAATCAGCTAATTTTAATTGAAAGCCTCCGGCTGTTGAAGTACCAAACACTATTCCTTGTGAATGATTTCCTAAATAATTTAATAAAGTATCTTTACTTATTTTCTCGAATAATTTAGTTCCATCTATATTTGCAACAATTTTATTCTCAGACATATTATTTCTTGTTGCCAATAATAAATAGGTGTATGTCCAAAGCCATTCATCACTAACCGTTTGATTAACCGATAAAACATACCCCAAATCATTTAAAGTAAATGGATACTTGCCTGAACAGCTATTAATTCTTCTTCCAATCTCATCTACTAACTGCTGCTGTTTATCCTCCAATTCATCTTCTTCCCTTTCAATTTCATCTTCTTGCACATCTTCTATAATTCCTAACGATTTGGACACATCCAATAGAGAAGCTGAAAAATCTGCTTTTTTAAAACATTCGATTTCCCAAAAGTCAGCCATTTCAATAATATCTGGTTGAGGACTTAATCCTCCAGCAAGAGTAAAACTCATATTTATTCCTAATGTTATTTCTTTTGTTTCGATTCAATTTCATTCATCCGAGAATGTAATTCTTTTGCTAGATTCATTACAGATTTAGCTGTAGCTAAAAGTTCATCACTTCCACTGTAGCCCTCATTAACATAAGACCATGCTTTTTGCAATTCTCTTTTAGCAGCAAACAAACTTTCTTCGAACACGCTGTTTTTGGGTCTGCTTAATTCGTAAGCAATAGCTAATGGAGTTCCAGCTTTTAAAGAAGCCAACGCCTCTCTGTCTCTAATAACACTTTCAAGCCTTTTCAAATCTGGGTTTTGGGTTGCTACAATTGGCTCAATGCTCCGATTTTTACTACCGTAAAGCCATGTTAGTAGTTGCCCTAAATTTTCTTTTTTATCTTTCGGAACAGGAGCTAAGCTTTCTATTGATGCATCTCCAATATTTAAATATTCTTTAAATCCTTCGTATTGTAAAGCAGTATAAAGATGTGAAAAATACAATCGCTTTTTTTTAATGTCTCCTCTGCTAAAAACTTTTTCTTTTTCAGCTTGTTCTATTACCATCATTCCCTGAAAAAGTTTTTGCACAGTATTATGAGTATCTCCAACTTGAAAAGCGATTTCAGTTAATGGAATCCTATAATCTTTATGAACCTGTGCAATATGTTGTGCTTTGGCAAAACTATTCCATTTAGCTGGGCCATTTATATGTTTAAATCCCACAAATCGCCAAGCCTCCTGTCTGTCTTTAACGATTATTACAGGTAACTTTTCTAAATTTTTTACAGTGTCCTCTGTAATTCTATTAAGTACATTTTCATCGAGCCTATTCTGTACTATTGAAGTATCTCTAACAATCATAACGGCTGCCAACCTCCGATTGCCTTCAATAACCACAAGTTCTCCCTCTTCTCTGGTCACAATTAATGGCTCTGTATCAAAAAATCCATGTGCAACCAAAGAAGTAACAATTTCCTCTAATGCCATGTTATCCCAAAGAACTCTAAAAATCTCTTCGGGTGGAGTTTTTGCATTAATTCCAAACTCTGCCAATCTTGGATTTTTCCAATCAAGATTCAATTCGTCAATTGGAACAGGTATTATTTTTTCCATAAATGATTTAAACAGCTATATTTAGTTGCTTCGAATTTGCCTGCAACAAAAAATTGGATGGCAACAAAATACTGTCAGATAATATCATAATTTCTTTTGCTTTTCTTATTTGTTGCAAACTATAATTTAAACTGAAAGAAGTTGTTCTAAATGTTGCATATAGATTTTCAATTTGAGGAACATGATCATAAGTTACAACCCATTTTAAATTACGCATCCTTTCTAATTCATTAGCAATATTAACATGATCCTGGTGTGAATAATGATTTAAATAAAGTGTTCCACCTTTTTGATAATAAGGAGGATCCATATAGATGAAACTGGTTGGGCTATTTAGCTGTTCCTGGAATTGTTGCATAAAATTTAAAGTATCCAGATTAAAAACGCCTATATCGTTTTTACGCAAAGCTATTTTTTTAATTCTTTTTATGAGCTCTTCTTTATTAAATCTGGCATCTATTAAATAATTACCCTTTTGCTCAATTCCTCCGATTGGACCGGCCTTAGTTAAAATCCCTGAGCGATTACATCTATTCAAAAAAAATGTAGAGAAACCCACCTCCAATTCAGAATGATTAGAATAGTCCAAATATATATTTCTATGCTTTTTCCACGATTGTATTGAAACTGTACAGTTCTTTAATTTTCTCAGAAAATTATCTGTATCATTTAAAATACTATTCCAAAAAGAATAAATGTGATAGTCAGCATCATTTAAAACTATTTGCTGAACAACATTCGATAGTAATAAATCCAAAGCAATTGCAGAACCACCTGCATACAATTCGTAATAAGTACCGCCTCTTAAATTATTGGTTTCAATTACATCCTTAAAGAAGGGTGACATTTTACCTTTACCACCGGGATATCTTAACGGACTATAAAAATTGTTGCCAGCCATATATCAATTTAAAACAAATTTATCAATTGATTTCCAGTAATTCATAAAATAAGTAAAAAATAAGCCTAAATAGGTCCAGGCTATAATCCTGATAAGGCTTGTCCAGTATAAAATGGCTTTTTAGCTACCGCTTTGGTTTCTTCCCAGCTATAAGTCTTTGCAGTTCCATTAACAAAACTGTGGCTGCGGCTTTTTAATTCTTTCACAAAATCTTCGTCCCAGTCATTTTCTGCTGTATTAATTTCATGGGCAACCATGGCATAGATGGCTTTTACTTTATCGTCATCAGCTACTTTCAGGTAGTCGGTTAATTTTTTTCGGATGGGGATTGTTGTCATAACGTGCATTTCGTTCAAAACAAATTTACTCTTTTCTTTTATAAAACATATCATACCGCTACTTTCCCTTTTCAGCCAAAATTTCGTTACTTTCATAATCACCATCGAACACATTACCACAGTACGAAAATCATCACCTGGAACTGCAATATGGCTTTCAGAAAAAAAGCTGACTTTATCCTGGCTTACCAGCCGGACATCTTGGTGGTTCCTGAATGTGAGCATCCTGATAAATTAATCTTCAATGCAAATACCCCAAAGCCAACTGATATGCTTTGGTTTGGCAGCAATCAACACAAGGGCCTGGGTATTTTTTCTTACAGTAATTTCCATTTTAAAATGCTGCGCAATCATAATCCTGAATTAAAAATGATCATTCCCATTGCGGTAACCGGTGGGCAGTTCAACTTTACACTTTTTGCCATCTGGGCCAATAACCCCACCGATCCCGATGGGCAATATGTTGAACAGGTTTGGAAGGCCATTCATCACTACGATAAAAAATTAAAACGAAACCAAACCGTGCTCGTTGGCGATTTTAACAGCAACACTATCTGGGATAGAAAATACCGGGCAGGTAATCACTCAAATGTAGTAACCCATCTGGCAAAAAAAGGTATTGTCAGTTGCTATCATGCACATCACAAACAAATACAGGGTAAGGAGCTGCACCCAACATTTTATTTATACCGCCACCACGATAAGCCTTACCACCTTGATTATTGCTTTGCCACAAAGGACCTGGTGGATAAAATTCAATCTGTAGAGATTGGCGAACATGCATTCTGGAGCCAATACAGCGATCACGTACCGGTTATGGTAACATTTGCTGCCACGTGAAAATTATTCCTCCGCCCACTGCATCCCTGTCTTTTTAATATCTGTTGCAATATTGTCAATAAAATTGAACTGGTCTGCAATGGGTTTAAATTCGGTCAGCATTTTTTGCGTCTGGCTTTTTAACACACCCTGCTGTAACTCAACCCTTCTTTGCTGTAGTAATAGTTGCAATCGTTGTTGAACATTATTTATAGGCAACACTTCAGGCGCAACAGCTTCAGCGGGCACTTTATTAATTACCTTCCCGGCATCTTCCAACCTGGCAACAACAGCGTTAATAAGCGGCACAAAATCAGGTGATGCGTATTTTTCCGACAATGGCTTTACATAATAAGAAAGCGTGGCAATATGCGAAGTAAGCATATGGTTAAGCACCACAAACTGGTGTAGCAGTTTACTATTTTTTTGCTTGCTTTTTGGATCGGATAACAAACGGGTAAAAGCATCGGAAAGATTGGCCAACGCCACAAAAGCATTTTTCCGGTTCACTTTAAAAACGACATTGGTAACCTGGTTACCGGCAAAGGCACCGCCAATATCACTAAAATAAATTTTATTGTTTTTGATTGCTTCAAGCATATAATTACTTACCTGCGCCTGCTCCCAGGCTGGCAACAAAATAAGGTTTGCCAAAAATGCGATGGCCGAACCAATGGCGGTATCTATTACCCTGTCGGTGATAATAACCTTGAAGCTGGCATTGTTAAGCAGGTGAAACAGCAACAGTATGTAGGGCGTCATAAAAATTACACTGATCATGTAATGCGTTCGCATAAAACTGTAGGTGCCAATCATCAGGAGCAGCATTATCACGAATAGAACATCGTTGCCCCTGATAAAATATAAAATAAGCAGGCCGACTGCCGCTCCCAAGATGGTACCAATTAACCTTTCGTAATTTCTTTTTTTAGTAAGACTGTATGCTGGTTTTAAAATAACAATGATTGTAAGTAATATCCAGTAACTATGGCCTACCGGAAAAAACTGGGAAATAACAAAACCAACCAGCGTGGCAATGCTTACCCTTACCGCATGCCTGAAATTGTTGGATGCAAAAGACAGGTTATCACGAAACAACTTCCAGTCAAGCACCTGGTGCGTTACAAACTGGTCGTAATCCAGTTGCTTACTCATATTTTTTGTAAGTTCCTTATCATAAGCCGTGTAAAGGTGCAGCGTATGTATGCGACCCGCAATATCCCGAATACTGTTGAGTATCTGCCGCAGACTTATAAAGCCATCTACATTTTTAGCCGTGCGGTTAGCATCACGCCAGGTGTTGAAATAAATTTCTGTCTGGCTGATCTGGGCTTCAAGTGCTCCTGTATCTTCAGAAGTGTTTCCGCTTTTTAGTGCAATACCAATTGCATCCAGTTCGTTGGCACATTCGATTATAAGCTGACGGTATTGCTCCAGTATTTCTTCATTTTCAAACGCTTCATGCAGTGCCTTGTAATCGTGGTAACTGGTCATTGCTCTTTCAAAAAGGTCAACCGTATCCGTAAATATCATGAGTAACGTTCTGCCTGTATTGGTCGATTCCTTTATAATGTTCCTGCTCTTAAACAGCAGTTCCCTTACCAGGTTTTGCTCATTATGCAAAACGATTTGCTGCTCCATCATTTGCTGGTAGGTTTTTTCATAATCCACACCTTTTTCGTAGAACGAAGCCCTTACCCGCAGGTAATCTGCCGTGGCCATAATGCAATCGCCCAATGCCTGCTGCGCAAGTTTATAAGGCCTGAATCCATACAGCAACAAACTCAGCAGCATATACCATACAGCACCGGCCAAAATGTAAGCAGCATTAATAAGTACATCCCATCCCTGGTGATGCCGGTCAATATTCAATACCATTACCAACAGCGCTGATACACCAATAGAATTTGCCCTGTTACCAAAGACTGCTATCATGGAAAATAAAAAACAGGCCACTGCTATCAACAGGCCCAATAAATAAGGATGAGGTGCTGCAAAACCGGTAACAATTGCTATTGTTGTATTGATAATGATGCAGGCAATCATCCCGTTTTTACGGTGATGTATTGGCCCCGGCGTATCAATGATACTTACACTCATGGCGCCTAAAGACACCACCACGCCAACAGCCAGTAAATTAAAATAGTTTAGAACAATGGCCGGTAAAACAATACCGGCTGTAATGCGAATGCCATCGCTGAGGTAATGGCTGTTAATAAAACTTTTATATTCTTTTATATAATCCATGACGGGTGAAGGTTGTACAAAGATAGTTTTCTAACCCATGTCGCATGCTGTATTTGCCCCGCTAAATATCTTGCAGGCATTTTAAATAAGATTTCGTTTCTTTATTAAGTAAAATAAATTAACATGAAAAGTCCATCTCTGTTTTTATTATTTGCTGTTTCTGTTTTATCATCATGCAATTCAACTCCAAAGAAGAAGCAAACAGAAAAAAAAGCAGCTTCTGCTGAATACAGTTTACCATTGCCTGACAAATGGACAAAAGAAATTTTTCCAATCCCAATTTCTTTTGCACCTGCTATCAATTATAAAGGACATGAAGAGATACGTTTTGCACCAGGCTGGGGAGATTCGACTAAAACAGATTACTGGACCTATGCCTTTTTATGGTGCCTGGATGATGACCCAAATATCAGCGACAGTATGATAGAAAATAATTTACGATATTATTATGATGGTTTAGTACGCAGCAACAGTCAACAATTTCATATCAGCAATTCAATGATGATTTCAACTGAAACTTCTTTTGAGAAAATTGCATCTGAAAACGGCGACCTGCAGACTTTTAAAGGAACGGTAAAGATGCTTGACTATATGCGTGGAAAGCAACAGGTATTAAACAGCATTGTACATGTGAAATTTTGCAGCTCGGCAAATAAGTATATTATTTTTCATGAAATTTCGCCAAGGCCTTTAACAGATTCTGTATGGTCAGGTCTTAACCATATCTGGGATGGATTTAAATGCGCCCCTCGTCAATAAGAGAATAAAAAAAACAAACTTGCTGTGTTCCAGGTATTTAAACACAGTTAGCGAAAACATGCATTCAATCAAAAAAAATCTGAATTTTAGTAACTTGTAATCATAATCTCTAAAGATGAAAATTATACTGTTTTCCACTTTGTTCTTTCAAAGCATTCTATCATATGCACAAACAGAAGTTAATCCAAAGCTGTTCCATATCACATCAGCCTTTACATCCTTCCCAGATACAGCAAGAGCAGCCGGGCATAGCTATGACAACGTTTTATACACTGCGGCGGAGCATTACAATGACGGCAGCATATTGATTGCCGTACCACCGCAATTAAAAGTCGGCAAACACGTGGATGTAGTTTTTTGGTTTCATGGCTGGCGAAATAATATTGACACTGCCGCCAGCTATTTTGAACTGATAAAACAATTCATGGCATCAAACCGCAATGCGATATTGGTGTTGCCCGAAACAACAAAAAATGCACCTGACAGTTACGGAGGCAAACTGGAACAAAAAGATGTTTTTAAAAATCTATTAAATGATGTGCTGAATAAACTGAAAACAGAAAAGATCATTGGCAAAAGAACAAAACCAGGCAATATAGTGCTGGCTGGCCATCGCGGCGGTTTCAGGGTGATGGCATACATTTTACAGAATGGGAGCGTTGATATAAACCAGGTAATTTTATTTGATGGCCTCTATAGCCAGGTTGATAAATACACAGCCTGGATACAGTCCGATACATCTCACCAATTTATCAATTTGTACACCAACAAAGGTGGCGGAACCGATGAAGTATCTGCTAAAATGATGCAGGAACTTCGAGATAAAAATATTCAGTTTGTAAACCCCGAAGAAACAGCATTAAATGCTGCTATGCTGAAAACCAATCGGGTGATTTTTATTCATAGCCTGAAAGAACACAATGATGTAATCAACAGGCCTGATCATAATTTCAGATTGCTTATTGAAAACAGCCTTGTATTAAAGCCCAGGCTTTAACACACAAACCAAATTTCGGTTTTAAAAAAAACTTATGAATCAACACATAGCCCATATTGCTTTATTAGTAGAAAATTACGATGAAGCAATTGCATTTTATACCAAAAAATTAAACTTCACGCTGATTGAAGACACAAAGCTCAGCGAAACAAAACGCTGGGTAAAAGTATCACCACCAGGTGATGGTAATTGCTGCCTGTTGCTGGCACAGGCTGCCACCGAAGAGCAAAAAAGCAGGATTGGCAATCAAACCGGTGGCAGGGTATTTCTATTTTTGTATACCGATGATTTCTGGAGAGATTATAATAACATGTTGGAACAAAAAATAAATTTTGTACGCCTGCCGGTTAAAGAAGCATATGGAACCGTTGCCGTTTTTGAAGACCTGTATGGTAACTTATGGCACCTGGTAGAACATCCCGCAATGTGAAGTAAACGTTAAGGAAAGATTCATTTATGCACTAGAAAACAAGTTGGCTGTAATACAATTATTTTTCGTAAACCCTTTATTAACAGGCATTTCAGCCTGTCATTTTCCAGTTGGATAATTCAATTTGCAGCATATGTTGGTTTGCACCAGAACAAAAACCGTTCTATTTTTACATCATCAAAGCAATTACAACCTTTTAATTGCAACAACTACGGACCTGCTCCGCTTCTGTTAATCTTGTTTGCTACCTGAAAAATATCCGATTGTTTATACCGATTATACAATTCTTTAGTTCAATGCAATCTGCAATCGGTATAATACCATCTAAAATTTCAACGTAGTCCTTTGGACTACTTATGAAATCAAGATGGTATTACTATCAATTTTTTAAAACAATAATTATTAGTAACCATTAAATTAAACTTTATGAAACAGATCAAAAACATCATCGCAATCGCTCTTTTTTCAGTTATTGGTTTTACACCGGTAATGGCAGCTGACACAACAGAAACCCCAACACTTCCTGTTGAACTCAAGTATGTCGGCACTTTTAAAAATCAGCCGCTTATTCAGCTAAATTTTGCAGGCTCAACAGAAGACAAGGTTTTCAACATTACCATCACCGACGAAACAGGTGTTGTTCTTTACAACGCAGATGTTAAGGGAGATGTTTTTTCAAAACAATTCCTGTTAAACACAGATGACCTGGGTGACGCTGTTTTAAAATTTGAGATCAGCGGAAGAAAATCAGGTAAAAGTGTATCGTACAGGGTAAACAGGCAAAAGCAGGAAGTTACCGAACTAATGGATATAGTAAAACTATAATGCCATCTTTATTTCAACGGAGTCCGAAGGGCGGCGTTGAAATAAAGATGGTATTATGCCGACAAAAAACTGCTAGACCATTTATAGTGTTTAGTCGGCATAAGCAGGTATTAAAGCTCAACTAATCCGTACAATATAAAAATCCCATTTCGCTGCCTGCGAAATGGGATTTACTTTTATCAATCATTAAAATGTTTATGGAAAAATGCCCAACTCGCTGTAACTGATGGCAACCTTGTTTATGGCACTTACATAAGCAGCAGTGCGCATGTCGGGTATATCCGGGTTACTTTTCCATATCTCCATGATTTCCCTCGTAGCTGCAATCATGGTTTCTTCCAGTCCGCTGTGTACCAGGTCTACTTCATCAGGGCCGTGCATAATAAAATCTCTTTCCGTAGTATTCACTTTTTTACCACTCAATTCCTCTATCTGACCTAATATATGAGCGTTCAGGTTTTCGGTAAAACGCTTTTCCATGCGGCCATAACGTACATGGCTTAAGTTTTTTAACCACTCAAAATAACTTACGGTAACACCACCGGCGTTCAGGTACATATCAGGCACACATAAAATCCCTCTTTGCGTAAATATCTCATCTGCTTCAGGTGTACAAGGGCCATTGGCAGCCTCGCCGATTATTTTTGCTTTTATCCTTGGTGCATTTTGCCCATTAATAACATTTTCCAATGCAGCCGGAATTAAAATATCACACTCCAGTTCCAGTGCGTCTGTATTAATAGCCAGGTTGGTTGCACCCGGAAAATTTAAAATAGAACCTGTTGCTTTTCTATGCACAAATACCTCTTCTTCATTCAATCCATCAGCATTAAAGATTGCACCTTCGTACTCAGCAATAGAAATAACTTTTGCTCCATGCTCACGGAAAAATTTTGAGCAATAAAAACCAACATTACCCATACCCTGCACTACTACAGTTTTACCTTCAATACCAATAGTTAGTCCTTGCTTTTGCATTACATCTGGCATGTTACATACTTCACGTATGCCGAAGAAAACGCCCAGTCCGGTAGCTTCAGTACGGCCACGTACGCCACCTTGTGTTACTGGCTTACCGGTAACACATCCGGCAGCATCAATATCGCCTGGCTTTAACGAAGCATAAGTATCAACTATCCATGCCATTTCCCTGGAACCTGTTCCGTAATCGGGCGCAGGTACGTCAATGCCCGGGCCTATAAAATTTTTCTTAACCAGTTCCGATGTATAACGGCGGGTGATTTTTTCCAGTTCGTATTCGCTGTATTTCTTTGGATTAATTTTAATACCACCTTTACCTCCACCGAATGGCACATTCACAATGGCGCATTTATAGGTCATTAAACTGGCAAGTGCCATCACTTCATCCTGGTTTACTTCGTCACTAAAACGAATACCACCTTTGCATGGTGCCTTATGGTGGCTATGCTGCACACGGTAAGCTTCAATAACTTCAATCGTCCCATCATCCCGTTTGATAGGAAAGCGCATACGATAAACACTGTTGCAGGCTTTAATCTGTTCTAAAATACCCAAATCCCAGTTGGTAAATTTGGCGGCTTTGTCAAAGCTTCTTTCCACACTCTGGAAAAAGCTGTATGGCTGGTTAGCACTCATAAAATTGGTTTTATATTAGCAATCGTTATTTAAAAAAAGTTAATCGTTATTCGTAAATGGTTCGCAGCGGATTCTATTATTTTTAATATCAGATTGAAGAACAAATCATATCATGCTACGAGATATTTTTTTGAGTCCCGCTTCTTATCTTTTATCATCTTCATTGGCAAGGATACTTAGTTATTGTTTTTTTTGGTAAAAAGAAACAATAGCCACTCTTGTACTTTTGTTCTTTAATGAGCAATCCCACAATTAATCTTTCCCTTTCTCTAACCTGCATATTTTTCTATCTAATAAAAACACATAAATGAAAAGGCCAATCAAAATGGTAAGGCACACGGCTACTACCACATATATTTTGCCATTGCTCCGCATAACATCAGCTTCTGTATTTGTACCCTGTGCAAATAAAATACTGCTGCACAATAAACCAAAAACCACTAACCACAAACTTCTAACTATCTTATGCATTTATCAAAGTTTTATCTTTAAATAATTGTAAACGTATTTTTAAAGTAGCTATCCATACACCCAATAACGTCCAGCCAATAACTGCAGGATAAAAAACCAGCCGCATACCAAGATCCAAATCATTTTGTGCATTCAGCGCCGGGTTGCCGCTATCGCTGCCGGGTGCGCCGGGGTGTAAACTGCCAACCAGTCTTGGAATTATCCAGATACTGGGAAACAATAAGGCAAAAGCAAAAATATTATATACGGCACTAATCCTGGCCCTTTTATCCATATCGGTAAATGAGCCCCTTAAAACAAAGTAAGCACCATAAATAAGTAATGAAATAGCTGCGCCTATTAATTTAGGTTCTTTTAAAACACTGCCTAAAGACTGGCTTTGGTCGGTAATCCAGGTATAGTTAGCCCAAATGGCACCGGTACTATAACCCAATATGCCAAAGAAAGTACCAACTGCTGCAAAATTACTGGCAAAAATATCTTTGCGCAGGTTAAACCCCCGCAGGTACTTAATGCTGTAAACAAAACTGATGATAAACAGTATCATCATAGCAAACCACATACACACATGAAAATAAAGGTTTCGGATTGATTGATGGATGATGGGCAGATCAGGCACTTTGTTCAGGTATCCGGCAATTACCGTGTAGATAAGCAAAAGAAGGGATAATATTTTCCACCAGTTTTTCTTCAACAAAAGAAGTTTATTTAGTGCGGCAAAGTTAGGGTAAACCTTTACAAAGAATTAAAAAATATATTGCTTTTATCAGCTTAGTCTTTCCACAAATATGGGAACAAAATTACAGCCATGGCAATAACCAAAATATCGAGGCCCATTATTAAAAATGATAAATGCATTACCGCACCCGCTCTGAATACTTCTGCAAAAGCAGCCTTACTTAATCTCATCAACAGCAAAAGCTGGGGCAATATTACAGGAAAACCCAGAATAGCTATAAGTGCTGCGTTCTGCTGCGCTTTTGCAGCAATGGCACTCATTAACGTAAACACAATGCTGATGCTGGCACCGCCCAAAACCACTATCCCTATAAACCATAAACTATTTTGCAGCGGGTTGCCTAAAAAAATGGTAAAAAGAAACAGACTCAGCAGGCTCATCACAATCATCAGCAGCAGGTTGTAAATCATTTTAGCAACAATAAACTCAACCGGCGATGCTATGGAATAGAAATACAGCATTCGACCCTTGCTTTCCTGCAAAAAACTTTTTGCAACCGCATTTACACATATAAATAACTGGATGGTCCAGAACAGCCCGTTCCAGACATTGGCATCCGGGCTTTCTATAGATAAATAAAGTACAAAAATGGTAGAGGCAATGTAAAGCAGCACCCCATAAAAAGTATGCTTTTGCCTGAACTCAAGCAGAATATCTTTTTTTAAAAGTGTGATGATGCGGTTAATCATGGTAATATCTAATCCTTTAGCTGTGCACAATGCCTGCAACGTGCCTCGTAAATATCCTTTTCGCCTAAAAGCACCTGCGGGCCCTCGGCTATTTTGCGATAACTTATGTTTGCGATATTGCCGCAAACCTGGCAAATGGCGTGCAGCTTGGTTATATAATCTGCTTTGGCAAGCAGGTTGGGCATTTGTCCAAAAGGTTTGCCCAGATAATCCATATCAAGGCCGGCAACTATAACCCGTATGCCTCTTAAAGCCAGTTCTTCGCAAACATTGGCAATCTCCGCATCAAAAAACTGGGCTTCATCAATGCCCACTACATCTGCATCCTGGGCAAGTAATAAAACAGCCTGTGAACTGTCAACCGGTGTAGATTGTATGGCATTGGTATCGTGGCTTACAATCTTTTGTTCATCAAAACGCACATCAATGGCCGGTTTAAAAATCTCAACCTTCAGGTTGGCAATCTTTACCCTTTTCAGCCTACGTATCAGTTCTTCTGTTTTACCGCTGAACATGCTGCCACAAATCACTTCAATCCAGCCCCTTCGTTCTCCTTTTAAATTAGGCTCTATAAACATTTAAGTATTTTTTTTAAAAATCAGTTAGTAACTTACAGGCTAAGTTAAATTTTTAACAATTGCCTCTTAACGCATGGGCATCAAAAGTATAATAATATCATGGAAAGAGTGGAGACACTCCTAAATAAATTACAGGATCAGTTTGCGCAACAGGCTACGGCCGATCAGTTATTGCTTACGGTTCAAATGCTACAGGCAGAATTACTGCACCTGCAGCAGCATAGTGCGCCTGTGTTTCAGCAGGAATCTGTTGCCATAACGGTATCAAACCAGTTTAACCCGGTTGAAGCTGCCTTAAAAAACAATGCTGACGAATCTATTTCCGAAGAAAAAACTATTGAGATTTTACAGGTAGATGAAGCCGAAATTGAGGCCGAACTGGAAGAAATTAAACGCAATGCCGAAGCCCACCAGCAAGTAAGTGCTCATAATAAACCACAAATTGTTTTTGAACCGGAAGAAGAAATACCCACCCTTGTTCAGCATCAAGGAAATAAAACGGAACCAAAGAAAGATGATGCAGGCAAAGAAATAAATGAAACTGCTGCCAACAATCATGCATCATTAAATGAAAAACTAAAGCAATCGATGATTGATTTAGGCGACACCTTAACCGAAGTGCCCGTAAGAGATTTGAGGAAAGCAATTGGTGTAAATGACCGGTATTTATTTATAAACGAATTGTTCCGTGGTGATGAAGTTGCCTATGAAAGAAGTATAAAGACTATTAACAGCTTTTCAATTTTTGCAGAGGCTGAATACTGGATTCAAAGAGAACTGAAAGTTAAGAACGGATGGGATGCCGGTAATGAAATGGTGACTCAGTTTTATCAATTAGTTAAAAGGCGTTTTTCTTAAGTAAACTCATTTTACCACCCTACTCAAACCCTTAAGTCTTTTTATTTCGTCTGAAAAAGGCTTTCCCATACTAATCAATTTTTTGATTTGCTCTTTTGGGTCAAGATCTTTTACCAATTCATACAGTTTATCTTTAGCCTTCCAGGCTTCTATTTGTACATTAGATGTATTAGCCTTCATAATTAATTAATTCAATTGGTGTAATGATACGTAAGGGGTTTATATAGTTGTTTTCCAAATTTACTGAAAGAATCCTTCTTTCTCTGTTAATATTTGCAAGATGTTTATAATTCCAGCTTACCAGAAAATTTATAGATTTTACCGTACAAACAGCTACATGAAGTGCATCTAATAATTTTTTTTGAGGAATTACTCCATCCAAGATATAAGCAAATGCCATTCTTTGAATTTCATCCTCATTACCATGGGAAATAATTTCAATTGGATAATCAATTACAGCAGCTTTTAATTTTTCTCTTAAAGCATCATTGCCGGTATTTTCTATTTCCTGCAAAACAAATTCTGAAATGTTTGCCTGATAAATGCCTGTTTTAATAAAATTATCAAAAAAGTCTATTGTTATCTCTTGCTTTTCAGGTGCATCATCTGCATACAAAAAACTGATAACCGATGTATCTAAATAAATTTTATTTCGAAAATCCATGTACTAAAGTTAATATTTTTTAGAGAGTATAAGTAAATGTGAATTACTCTAAAAAAGTACCTTCATTGATAAACTGAATTATTTTTTTTGATGCCCCGGCATTGTCATTCACAAATTTTTTCGCAGCCTCTCCCATTTTTTTTCTTTGCGCTTCATCATGAAGCAAGTTGTTTAAAATAGTTTCCACTTTAACGGGACCGCCATCAATACTAATTGCGCCACCTGCGTCCACCAATCCAATTGCCTCATCAAATTTTTCGTACACCGGGCCAAACACAACCGGCTTGCCATACACAGCCGCCTCCAGCACATTGTGTACACCATCGGCTCCATAGCCGCCACCAATGTAGGTTACAGTTGCATATTTATACAGGCGTGAAAGCATACCGATGTTGTCTATTATTAAAACGTTACAAGGCAGGTGTTGATCGTTGTTCGTTGCCCGTTGCTGGTTTTCCAATTCAGAATAAAATATCGAACTTGGAAATTCATCTTTCACATCTTTTATATTGACTTTATCAATCTCATGCGGAGCAATAATAAATTTTACATTTTTATGTACGTTAACAAAGTGTAATAATTCAATTTCATCTTCCTCCCAGGTACTGCCGGCAACAATTACCTGGCTATCGCCGCAAAATTCTGCAATGCCTGCAACAGGCGTAAAATTTTCAGCAATTTCCAAAACCCTGTCAAATCTTGTATCACCATTCAGGGTTATATTTTCTTTAAATCCGAGCGTTTCTAATAATTGTTTCGATTCATTATTCTGCACAAAAAAATGAGTAAAACTTTGCAGCATTTTTCTCCAGATATCACCATACCATTTAAAAAACGGATGGTTTTTTCTAAAGATGCCCGACACCAGTAATGTAGGAATATTTCGTTCTTTTAATACTGACAGATAATAAAACCAGTATTCGTATTTTACCCAAAGCACTAACGCGGGATTTACAACATCCAGGAACCTTTTTGCATTTTCCGGTGAATCCATCGGCAGGTAAAAAACAAAATCTGCTCCTTTGTAATCTTTCATCACTTCATATCCTGAAGGTGAAAAAAAAGTAAGTACAATTTTTTGTTCGGGATTGTTTGCTTTCAGTTCTTCCAGCAAAGGCCTGCCCTGCTCAAATTCGCCCAGGCTGGCACAGTGCATCCAGATTGGTTGACCGTTGTTCGTTGATAGTTGTTCGTTTATAGTAGCGAAGATATTTTTGCGCCCATTGATCCATTTTCTTGCTTTTGGATTTGCAAGAGCGGCAACACGTATTCCAATTGAATACAACAACAGAAAAAGGTTATATAAAGATTTACTTAGCATAGTATTATCAGCAAATCTATATAAAAAAATCGCTTTGCTGTTTGCTTTTATACTTTGGTGGCAAGTAACCACAAAAGGTCAACAGCCTTGCGTAAACTGTTAATTGCAACTTGCCAATTACCTTTTGCCAACTGCACACTGAATCCTTATCTTTGCGGCGCATAAAATAACTTATATGAGGCCTTTACAAATGGTTGATACCAAAACACAATACCTTAAAATAAAGCCGGAGGTGGATGCTGCTGTTATTGCAGTAATGGAAAGCTCGATGTTTATTGGCGGAAAAGTTGTAAATGATTTTGCAGAAAACCTGGCGAAATACCATGGCAGCAAGCATTGTATTCCCTGTGCCAATGGCACCGATGCATTGCAGATTGCCATGATGGCGCTGGGCCTGCAACCCGGTGATGAAGTGATCACACCTTCCTTTACCTATATTGCTACAGTTGAAGTAGCAGCTTTACTGAACATAAAACCGGTTTTTGTTGAGGTAAACCCAAAGACCTTTTGTATAGATCCGGAAGTGATTGAAAAAGCAATCACTCCAAAAACAAAAGCCATTGTGCCGGTACATTTATATGGCCATGCGGCCGACATGGAAAAGATTATGGCCATTGCAGCAAAACATAATTTACCGGTGATTGAAGACAATGCACAGGCCATTGGCAACGATTACACTTTCAGCGATGGTACCGTAAAAAAGACGGGCAGCATCGGCCAAATTGGTTGCACTTCTTTTTATCCATCAAAAAACCTGGGTGCATTTGGCGATGGCGGTGCCATGTTTACCGATGATGATGAACTGGCAGTTAAATTAAGAATGATCGCATCTCATGGGCAAAGCAAACGCTATTACCATGATGTGGTTGGCTGCAACAGCAGGCTGGATGCCATGCAGGCTGCCATTCTCGATATTAAACTAAAACATTTAGATGAATACATTACTGCCCGTAGAAAAGCAGCCGATTTTTACGATAACGCTTTTGCAGAAAATAAATTCATAACTATTCCGTTTAGAGATGGCAATAATAAACACGTCTTCCATCAATACACCCTGATTTTAAATAATGTGGACCGCGACGGGCTGAACCAATACCTTGCCGAACAAGGCGTACCATCTATGATATATTACCCGGTTCCGGCGCACCGGCAAAAGATGTTTGATGCATTTGGTGGCAGCGATTTTAATTTGCCCATAACAGATTGGCTAACTGAAAGAGTAATTTCTTTACCCATACATACCGAACTGGATGAAGAACAGCAGGGTTTTATTGTATCAAAAGTTTTAGAATTTATAAACAAATAGTAAATGAAAATTGCAGTAGTAGGGACCGGTTATGTAGGACTGGTAACAGGCACATGCTTTGCAGAAACCGGTAATACTGTTACCTGTGTTGACATTGATACCACTAAGATTGATAAATTGAATAGTGGGCAACTTACTATTTATGAACCCGGTCTGGAGAAACTTTTTCTGCGCAATCAAAAAGAAGGCCGTCTGCATTTTACAACAAATTTAGCTGAAGGTATTGCCGGTGCACAAATCATATTCCTGGCACTTCCCACACCGCCCGGTGAGGATGGAAGTGCCGATTTAAAATATATTCTTGGCGTGGCCGATGATTTGGGAAAAATAATTTCGGAGTATGTAATTATTATTGATAAAAGCACCGTACCCGTTGGCACAGCCGATAAAGTACATGCTGCCGTTGCAAAAAATGCCAAAGTCGATTTCGATATTGTTTCTAATCCTGAGTTTTTAAGAGAGGGTGTAGCGGTAGATGATTTTATGAAACCTGACCGTGTTGTAATTGGAACAACATCTGAAAGAGCAAAAAAAACATTAAATGATTTGTACCTGCCTTTTGTGCGCCAGGGTAACCCCATCATTTACATGGATGAAAGAAGTGCTGAGCTTACCAAGTATGCGGCCAATTCTTTTCTGGCTACCAAAATCACGTTCATGAATGAGATTGCAAACCTTTGTGAATTACTGGGTGCCGATGTAGATATGGTTCGTAAAGGTATTGGTAGCGATGAACGCATTGGCAAACGCTTTCTATTTCCAGGTATAGGTTACGGTGGCAGTTGTTTTCCTAAAGATGTGCAGGCACTTGCAAGATCATCGGCTGATGTAAATTATGAGTTTAAGATACTGGATGCGGTAATGGATGTAAATGAAAAGCAGAAATTGCATTTGGTTCCGCAGATAAAAGCTTATTTTAACAATGATTTAAAAAGCAAAAAAATTGCCGTTTGGGGTTTGGCTTTTAAACCCAATACCGATGACATTCGTGAAGCACCTGCTTTAACTATTATTGATGCATTACTTGCCGAAGGTGTTGCAGTAAGTGCTTACGACCCCGAAGCCATGAATAATGTAAAGGCGTTGTATAATGATAAGATACATTTTGCTGATCGCCAGTATGATGCATTAACTGACGCCGATGCGTTGGTAATAGCAACGGAATGGAGCGAATTCCGCACGCCTGATTTTAATAACATCGCTTCATTGTTAAAAAATAAAGTAATTTTCGATGGCAGAAACCTGTTCGACCTGAATAAAATGGAAGAACTGGGTTTTTATTATGTGAGTGTTGGTAGAAAAGTTGTAACCCATTAAAATATGGAATTAAATCAACCGGTATATGGCCTGATTCTTTGGAGCATTTTTTCATTATGCCTTTTAATCGTTTGGATATTAACAATTGTCAGAATAGCGAACAGCAATTTTATTGATCATAAAACAAAACTAGGTTGGGGACTGATTGTTTTTTTTCTGCCCTTAATCGGAACAATATTATATTACTCTATAGGTCGCAATCAAAGAATAAAAAACTAACCCGATGAGTATTGAAAGTAATTTAGCAACATCAGAGTCAGGTTCCCTTCTTTCCTTCGGCTCCGCTGAGGATGGGCGGAGGGGGTCTCGTATATTAATAACAGGCGCAGCAGGTTTTTTAGGCAGTCATCTTTGCGATCGCTTTATTAAAGAGGGTTTTCAGGTGATGGCTATGGATAATTTAATTACCGGCGATCTTAAAAACATTGAGCATCTTTTTAAATTAAAAGAGTTTGAATTTTACCACCACGATGTTTCTAAATTCATACATGTAACCGGTCAGCTTGATTATATTTTACACTTTGCATCTCCGGCCAGCCCCATAGATTATTTAAAAATTCCCATTCAGACTTTAAAAGTAAGCTCCCTGGGTACACATAATTGCCTTGGATTGGCAAAAGCAAAAAACGCACGGATACTGGTTGCATCAACCAGCGAAGTTTATGGCGATCCATTGGTGCATCCGCAAACCGAAGCATACTGGGGCAATGTAAACCCTGTTGGCCCACGTGGTGTGTACGACGAAGCCAAACGTTTTATGGAAGCCATCACTATGGCATATCATACTTTTCATGACGTTGAAACCAGGATAATAAGAATTTTCAATACCTATGGACCAAGAATGCGACTGAACGACGGAAGAGCATTACCCGCATTTATTGGCCAGGCGCTTCGTGGAGAAGACCTTACCGTTTTTGGTGATGGCAGCCAGACAAGAAGTTTTTGTTATGTAGATGATTTGGTTGATGGAATTTACCGTTTGCTGATGAGTGATTATTCTGAACCCGTAAACATTGGTAATCCTGATGAAATTTCCTTACTTGATTTTGCTGAAGAAATAATAAAACTGACCGGGACCAAACAAAAAATTGTTTTTAAAGAATTACCTACAGATGATCCTAAGCAACGCCAGCCGGATATTACAAAAGCAAAAGACCTGTTAGGTTGGGAGCCAAAAGTATCAAGAGCCGACGGCTTAAAAATTACTTATGAGTATTTTAAAAGTTTACCAAAAGAAGAACTCAATAAATTACCTAAAGAGTTTGAAAGTAAGAGCTGATTATTCATTATCAATTATTTAATTATTTATTAAAAGATGTACAACGAATTATTAGAAAAGAAAAAGACATTGGCAGTTATCGGGCTTGGTTATGTAGGCCTTCCTATTGCGCTGGAGTTTGCAAAAAAAATAAAAGTAATTGGCTTTGATATTAATGCTGAGCGTGTGGAAATGATGCGTAATAAAATTGATCCCAGCCAGGAGCTGGAATCTGAAGCGTTTGACGGTTGTGATATCGAATTTACAAACGACCTGGATGTTTTACGCAATGCAAATTTCTTTATTGTTGCAGTACCTACACCTGTTGATGAGCACAATGTTCCCGATCTCATCCCGGTAACACGTGCAAGTGAAACCATTGGCAAAGTAATCAAGAAAGGCGACTATGTGGTTTATGAAAGTACGGTGTATCCCGGTTGCACCGAAGAAGATTGTGTTCCTATTATTGAAAAATTATCTGGCTTGAAAATGACCGACGATTATATGATCGGTTATTCACCCGAAAGAATAAACCCGGGCGATAAAGAACATACCATCAGTACCATTATTAAAGTAGTAAGCGGTTGCTGCCCCGAAAGCCTGGATACCATTGCTAAGGTTTATGAACTGGTTGTAAAAGCCGGTGTACACAAAGCATCTTCCATTAAAGTGGCCGAAGCTGCAAAAATTATTGAGAACACACAGCGTGATCTGAATATTGCTTTGATGAATGAACTTTCCATCATCTTCGATAAAATGAACATCAACACATACGAAGTGTTGGAAGCTGCAGGAACCAAATGGAATTTTTTAAAGTTTCAACCCGGCCTTGTGGGTGGGCATTGTATTGGTGTTGACCCATACTATCTTACTTACAAATCAAAAAAATTAGGCTACAACTCGCAGGTAATTCTGGCCGGCCGTTTTATTAATGATGCCATGGCGGGTTATGTTGCAAGAAAAATCCTGCAGCATATCATACAGGCCAGCGACAATGTGAAAGCTGCTAAAGTGCTGGTGATGGGCGCTACTTTTAAAGAAAACGTAAGCGACATTCGTAACAGCAAGGTTGCCGATGTTATTAAAGAGATGAAAGCCTTTTCACTGAATGTGCATGTAACCGATCCGCATGCAGAGAGTGCTGAACTGAAGCATGAATATGGCTTTGAACTGACTCCGGAAATAAGCAATGATTACGATGCGGTGCTGGTAACAGTTCCTCACGAAGATTATAAAAAAATGGATGATGCCTATTTTGCTTCAATCACCAAACCTGGAGCAATGATAGCAGATCTTAAAGGAATTTACCGCAACAAAATAACAAGCAGAAAATACTGGAGCCTGTAAAGCCCCCAACCCCTAAAGGGGAGGTATGCAACGTTTATAAATAACAGCACCGGCTAAACTGATTTTTATAATGAGTGAAAAAAATGAAGAGCAAACGACGATTAACTCCCCTTCAGGGGTTGGGGGCTTTCACACGAAAGATTTAAGCCAGTCTTCGTTTTTAATTACAGGCGGGGCCGGTTTCATCGGAAGCCATATATCAGAATATCTTTTAAAAAACGGTGCAAAAAAAGTAAGGGTGCTGGATAATCTGGCAAACGGTTTTCAATCTAATCTCGACATTTTAAAACAATACAGCCAGTTTGAATTTATTGAAGGCGATATCAGGAATATTGACACCTGCCAGCAGGCTTGTGCAGGAATGGATTATGTAAGCCACCAGGCTGCATTGGGCAGTGTACCCCGCAGCATTAAAGAACCGGTTTATTTTACTGAAGTTAATATTGGTGGCTTTGCAAATATGCTTAAGGCCGCAATTGATAATAATATTAAACAGTTTGTGTACGCTTCTTCATCATCTGTTTATGGAGATGAACCAACTTTACCCAAACAGGAAAACAGGATAGGCAATTGCCTGTCACCTTATGCCGCCACTAAAAAAACAAATGAGCTGTATGCCCAGGTTTTTGCCGATGTGTATGGTATAAAACTGATGGGCTTCCGGTATTTCAACATCTTTGGGCCAAGGCAGGATCCTGACGGAGCCTACGCCGCAGTAATCCCGATTTTTGTAAAGCACATTATGAACCGTAGCGAGGTTTTTATAAACGGTGATGGCGCTCAAACCCGTGATTTTACTTTTGTTGACAACGCCGTGCAGGTGAACATAAAAGGAATGCTTACCGATAATGCCGAAGCATTGAACAAAGTGTATAATGTTGCGGTGGGTGAAAATTTTTCGGTAAATTATTTATACAATGCCTGTACAGAATATTTGCAAAGCGATTTTGCAGCAACATATCGGGAGCCAAGAGCAGGAGATATCAGGGATTCGCTGGCAGATATTTCACTGGCGAAAAAACTGCTTGGTTATGAACCCACAAAAGGTTTTAAAGACGGGCTGGAGGAAACGATTGAATTCTTTAAACAAAAATATAGTAATGGATAATTCTATAATGGATAATTGATAATGTTTTAGGGTGCAGGTTGCCTGCAATTGTAGCTAACACTGAGCAATTGAAAAATTATCCATTAACCAGTTATCCATTATCAATTTAAAAAAATGAATTTTAAAAAAACAGCATTCCCCGGCCTCATCATTATAGAACCTACTGTAATTAATGACAGCCGTGGGTATTTTTTTGAAAGCTATAGCGAAAGGGTATTTGATGCCAATGGAATTACTGACAGGTTTGTGCAGGATAACCAATCTAAATCTTCTTATGGCGTAATTCGTGGATTGCATTACCAACTGAACCCACATGCACAAACAAAATTGCTACGGGTGCTTAGTGGCAAAATATTAGATGTTGTTGTTGACATACGCACCGGTTCGCCCACTTATAGCAAAGCTTTTTCTATTGAATTATCAGACGATAACAATAAGCAATTATTGATACCAAAAGGTTTTGCCCATGGCTTTTCGGTACTGAGCGAAACTGCAGTAATCATGTATAAATGCGATGCATTTTACAACAAAGAATCGGAAGCCGGCATTTATTACAACGATGCTGCTTTGCAAATTGACTGGCAAATACCTGCCGATAAAGCCATTATTTCCGAAAAGGACCAGCAACAACCTTCATTAGCAAACTGCAAAAACAATTTTGTCTTTGAGCAATAGTAAACCTGTTATTTTAGTAACCGGCTCAAACGGGCAGCTGGGTAACGAGCTGCGGCAGCTTGCCCCTGCTTTTGCTGACTATGATTTTTTGTTTGCTACAAAAGATGATTTAAACATTGCTGATGAAGCAGCTATTGAAAATTATTTTTCGGCATACAGCGTAAAATTCTGCATTAATTGCGCTGCCTACACAGCAGTAGATAAAGCCGAAAGCGAATCCGAACAGGCATTTTTATTGAATGCCACGGCGGTTGCAGCACTTGCCAAAGTTTGTGAAAAAAATAATACCCAACTCATACATATCTCTACCGATTATGTTTTTGATGGCACAGGCAATCAGCCTTATAAAGAAACAGACCAAACAAATCCGGTAAGTGTTTATGGTAAATCAAAATTACAAGGCGAAGAATTGGCAATCCAAAATTGCCCTTCCACCATCATCATACGTACAGCCTGGTTGTATTCTTCCTTTAAAAATAATTTTGTAAAAACCATGTTGCGGTTGATGAAGGAAAAAGAAAGCATTAATGTGGTGGACGACCAGTTTGGTTGCCCAACTTATGCTGCCGACCTGGCTGCTGCTATCATGCAGATCATCACATCTATCCAAAGCAATAAAAACCCCGGCATATATCATTACAGCAATGCCGGAATTACCAACTGGTATGAATTTGCTGTAGCAATAAAAGAGCTTAGCAACAGCAATTGCATGGTAAATCCAGTTCCAACATCGCAATACCCTACCGCAGCAAAGCGGCCTGCATACTCAGTTTTAGATACTACAAAAATTAAAGAGACGTTTGCTGTAGCGATACCGGAGTGGGAAGAAAGTTTGGGGAAGTGTTTGGAGAAGCTGGTTTAGCTGTAATTTCAATAAATTGCATTGCCCTGACGATATCTATATAAATCTTTATTTAAAATCAATGATATTTTACACAAGAAGTTTTGGCAATACAAAGTTCTGCGTCATACGACCAGAAACTATCTGTAACCTTAAAATTTTATTAACCCACAATTAATGAAACCTAGACTATTTTTTATATTCTTGATTATTGTAAACACAACAATCGATTTACAATCACAAAATGTAAAAGATATTTTACAAAAGACGTATAACAAATGTCAAAGTATTGAGAATGGTTATTACGAAATGACTAGATATTTTAAATTCATGGACTTTAAGGATACTTCTAAAAGCAATTCCACTTGTTATTTTAAAAAGTTGAAAAACGATGACCTTAACCTTTCTGCCTTTCGATACCAAAACGGTGAAATTTCTATTTATAACGGTGATGAATTAGTGTTAGTTCAACCTTGGGATAGCACTGCTATTATATTATCAAAAAAATTATGGGCAAAGAAAATTGAAAGAGAGAGCTTTCGATTTAGCTTCTTCACTCCTTTTACAAATCAGAAATACCCAATAGTTCAACACGATTCTGACTTTAATAACAAAAAATATGTATTCAAACTTATAGGTGAAGAGAATTTAAAAAATGATACTTGTTTTCATGTCCAAGTAAATACTTTCTATGATGAAGATATTTCTGAAAATATGAGAACAATAGAGATTGAATACAATTATTGGATTAAAAGATCTGACTTTATGCCTATTCAATATTCTATAGTTTATACCAATGTTTTACAAAATGATACCACCTATCAATACGAAAAAAATATTTTAAATAAGTATGAGATAAATAATTTGAAAGATGAAAACCTTTTCTCATTGAACTCAATTCCTACATTCTATAAATTAAAAGATTATATCCCTACAATTGCCCCTCTCTTACTACCTAATAATACAGCTGCTCCCAATTGGGAGCTATTTTCTTTGAAAAATAAAAAAATAAATTTGCAGGATTTAAAAGGCAAACTTGTGTTGCTTGATTTTTTTACCAAATCATGTTACCCTTGTATGTTGGCATTGCCAGGTCTACAAACACTTCATGAAAAATATAAAACGAAAGGGTTAAAAGTTATTGGCATAAATATTTATGATAAAAAAGAAGAGGGTATTATAACATTTCTTTCAAAGCATGGTATAACTTATACAGTTTTATTAGGTGGCAAAGATGTAGGAATCAATTATAATGTTTCAGGTATTCCTACTGTTTATTTGATTGATAAAAATGGGAAAATAATATTTTCTTTTGATGGCTATGAAAAGAAGCAAGAGCAGATACTTGAAAATATAATTAAACAAAATCTTTAATCAAGAGAAACATTCCCATTTTGCCTTTTCGCCGCTGTTGGCATTACTTCTTCGCCGTCGTTGGCATTACTGCTAAAATTTATAAACTCTAAGCTAACATAACGCCGTCGTTGTGCGTCTCGCCAACGACCGAAGCCAGGCAATTGCAAGCACTTGAAAATTCAAATGCGGGTAATAATTCCCTTGCTATGATTTTATGCCGAATGATTTTGAGATGCTCAATCTTTGTAAAGATTAAAATGGCAAACGCTTCGGCTGTTGGCGAGGACGCACCACAGCGGCATTAGCATAGCCTGCATCGTACTGTTTTCCATCTATTTTACTATCAATCTGAAAAATAAATTTTCGAAACCGAATAGTTGCACATATATTTGCAACCGATTGGCTTCACAAGCATAAAATTAAACAACATGAGACGGGACATTTTTCAGGCGATTGCCGACCCGACCAGGCGGGCGATTATTATCCTGATCGCATCGCAGGCAATGACACCGAACGCCATCGCCGACAATTTTCACACCACCCGCCAATCTGTTTCAAAACACCTTCGCATACTTACAGAATGCGAACTGGTAAAACAGGAACAACAAGGCAGGGAAATTTATTACTCACTTGAAGTGGAAAAAATGAAAGAGATTGATAAATGGTTAGCCCAGTTCAGAAAAATATGGGAAACCCGCTTTAATCAACTTGACAAAGTATTATCTACCATTAAAAAACAGAAAAAATGAACAACGATTTGCTATTTGATTTTACCGTTGACAAAACTGCACAAACGGTATACATAACCAGGGAATTTGATGCAGCGCTTTCGCTTGCATGGGATGCTTATACCAAACCAGAAATTTTGGACCAATGGTGGGCACCTAAACCCTGGGCCTCAAAAACAAAAGTTATGAATTTTGAAGTAGGCGGAAGAAGATTTTATGCGATGGTAAGCCCCGAAGGACAAGAACGTTGGTCGGTTCAGAAATATACTTCCATTACGCCAAAAACCAATTTCAAACTGTATAATGCTTTTGCAGACGAAAATGAAAACCCTGAATTGCCGGGTTCTGAATGGGATCTGAATTTCAGCGAACAAAACGGAAAGACAAAAGTGAGTGTTACTATATATAATGAGTCCCTTGAACGCTTAGAGAAGATGATTGAAATGGGCTTCAAAGAAGGGTTTACAATGACAATGAATTACCTGGAAGAATTATTGGCAACTTTATCTCAAAAATAATTTTTGTTTTCAAAACGTCTGTCAAAAAAAATAATAGCGTAAACAATTTAACAATCTAAAAAATAAAATTATGGCACTCATCAATCCTCACATTAACTTTAACGAAAATGCTGAAGAAGCATTTACCTTTTACAAATCAGTATTTGGCGGAGAGTTTGCAAAGGTTATTCGTTTCAAAGACCTTGCAAGCCCTGAATTCAGGGTTGCAGAAAAGGAACAGAATAAAATTATGCATATTGCTTTGCCTATCGGTAAATATAACATGTTGATGGCAAATGATGTTCCGGAAATTATGGGAAAAACAAACGAAAATGAGAACAGAAGTAAAATTGCAATAAGTGCGGAAAGTAAAGAAGAAGCAGACAGATTATTTAACGGGCTTTCAGCAGGAGGACAAATAGAAGGACCTATTGGTGATAGTGCCTGGGGTTCATATTTTGGTTGTTTTAGAGACAAATACGGTATTGAATGGATGGTGGATTATACCTCCAAAGTATAATAAAGCGTCCCGATAACTATCGGGATGAAAAGGGAAAAACCAATCTTATACCGATAATACCAGTAAATAGTCCAAAGCAGTTTTCTATCGGTATAATACCATCTAATATTTACGCATAGTCCGTCGTGGCGGACAATTTAATAAATAAAGATGGTATTATTAACTGTCTTTACCGATGATTTTATTAGCTGCCTCTTTTAGTTCTTTAAAGGGCATGGCGGCTATGGCAGCGGACCAGTTGCTGCTATCATCCTGGGTGAGTTTTAACAGGGGATGATTGGGTGCGTATTGCTTGCTTTTATCTGGGGTGAAAAGGAGCAGGTCGTTTGGTTCACAGACAAGTACTTCGCAGAGTTTTTCCATATGCTCCAGGCGAAAAACAACCGTATCGTTATTCATTAGGCGGCTGGCGGTAAAAATGCTGAAGCCGTTCCGTACGAGGAAGCCATGTGGTTTGGTTATGCCACGGGCATTGAATATGGGTGCCAGGTTAAGAGATAACATAATCAATGAAATTTAAAGGTTAAAATACTACTCTAATTTAAAGAAAAAGGGTTAAATATCTAATTTATACAGTTAAAGTTCTAATTTATACTGTTAAAGTTATAATTTATATGGTTTAAGTTATAATTTATCTGGTTAAAGTTCTAATTTATCTGGTTAAAATTCTAATTTATATGGTTAAACTTTTAATTTATATAATTAAATATCTAAAACAAAATATTAAGTATCTAAAACAAACAGGCTTATTGTTGTTCTCTCGCCAATAGTTAAAACCAGACGGCGGCAATGTAGGCTTCGGTTGTTGGTTAATAAGACCAACAACGGCGAAAGTTTGGGGAAATGTTTGGAGAAGATGGTTTAGGTGTAATTTTAATAAATTGCATTGACGTAACGACATTTTATGTAACTCTATTGAAAATCAAGAGCATTTTTATACAAGAAGGTTTGCCAACACAAATGTTGGTGGCAATTTTATGTAAGATCCGACACTCTGCATCTTGTTAACAATATGACTAAATTTTTAATTTTTGCGGCACTTTTGGTTGGGCACTTTTCATTTGGACAGTCTATTAAGAAAATTGAAATTCCGTTTTACCAAAATTCTCAAAATGGAAATGATACCACAAGCTATTATAAATTGACTTTAGATATTATTAAACAAACACAACTACCAGATCTTGAACTTTCACAAGATAGTTTTCATTTTAGATATTGGAGTGACATTCATGCTTTAGACATTTGGACGAATGACTTCATAAATTATTTTGGCTTAGTGACTAATTATGCCAAGAAATATAACCCTAAACTTTTAAAAAAAGGAAAGTTCGTAATTGAAAAAATAATTTCAAACCAATATAACCTCAACTCTATTGTTTCAAGACAAATTTATAAATTGGTAGACACTTTAAAACTTTGCAAAATTCCAACAGACAGCAAAATCAAAGGTTGGACAGACGGACTTGACGGAGAAGTATTTATTTTTGAAAATTCATCAAAAACAAACTATGCTTTGAAAACCTATTGGACACCAAGAGTATTTCAAGACACTTTGAACGAAGCCAAAAGAATTCAATATTTCATTGACAGACTGAATGACGAATTTAAAATTAGAGATTATTACAACAAACTAAAATTACCTATAGGAAATTATCAAAGAAACGGAATACCAGGAATTAATATTGAGACAAAATATAATGGAAATGGTGTTAACTCAATTCTTGACATTTTATGAAACCGAGGGGAAAAACTTTCGTACCAGCGAGGTTTTCATAGCAGTTTCTTCGCCGCTGTTGGCGTCTCGCCAACGACCGAAGTCAGGCAATTACGAAGTGCCAGCTAAACTTTATGAATGCGGCGTTGATAATTTCGAGATGTTCACTCATTACAAAGATTAAAATGGTTAACGCTTCGGCTGTTGGCGAGACGCACCACAGCGGCCTCCGCATTATCTGAAACCTTTTTAGGCTTAGCAGTTTAAGCACATAAAAAAAGCATTCAGTATCTGGAATGCTTTTTAAACTATTTTAAACTTAGTTGTCAGGCCACTGCTAATACTCTTTAGAGTAATAGTATTTAGCTATTCAAAAAGATTTCAGGTTGATGAGGTCTTGATAGTGGCCAGACAACTTTTATTTCAACACAAAACTCTCCATAAACTTGGTTGTAAAATTTCCCTTGCGGAAATTTTCATCCTGCATCAGTTGCAGGTGAAAAGGTATGGTGGTTTTAATACCTTCAATTACGTATTCGCTTAAAGCACGGCTCATGGTGTTGATGGCTTCTTCCCGTGTTTGCGCTATGGCAATCAGTTTACCAATCATGCTATCGTAAAACGGCGGGATAACATATCCTGCGTACACATGGCTATCCACCCGTACACCATGCCCGCCAGGCTGATGCAGTACGGTAATTTTGCCGGGCGAAGGGCGAAAATCATTATAGGGATCTTCGGCATTAATACGGCACTCAATGGCGTGCATCTGCGGATAGTAAGCCTTGCCCACAATCTTTTCGCCACAGGCAATTTTTATCTGTTCTTTAATTAAGTCGAAATTGATCACCTCTTCTGTTACGCAATGCTCCACCTGTATGCGGGTGTTCATCTCCATAAAATAAAAGTCGCGGTTCTTATCAACCAAAAACTCAACCGTACCAACGCTTTCATAGTTGATAGCCTGTGCAGCTTTTATGGCGGCGGCACCCATTCTTTCCCTAAGCTCATCGGTCATAAAGGGCGAAGGTGATTCTTCTACCAGCTTTTGGTGGCGACGCTGTATGCTGCAATCACGTTCGCTTAAATGGCAAATATTACCGTATTGATCTCCAGCTACCTGAATTTCAATATGGCGTGGTTCTTCCACAAATTTCTCCATGTAAATACCGTCGTTCTTAAAAGATGCAGCAGCTTCTGTCTTGGCATTATCAAATGCTTTTTCAATTTCTTCTTCGCTCCAAACCACACGCATACCTTTACCACCACCACCGGCGGTTGCTTTTAATATAACAGGGTAACCAACTTCTTTGGCCGATTTTTTTGCATGGTCAACACTTTCCAATAATCCTTCAACGCCCGGCACAACCGGCACTCCTGCAGCTATCATGGTCTTTTTTGCAGTAATCTTATCGCCCATCGAATTGATCATATCGGGCGTTGGGCCAATAAACTTAATGCCGTGATCGGAGCAAATTTTTGCAAACTTGGCGTTCTCGGCCAGAAACCCATAACCCGGGTGTATGGCATCTGCATTGGTGATTTCAGCAGCAGCCATAATATGGGCCACGTTCAGGTAGCTGTCTATACTGGCGGGTTTGCCTATGCAAACGGCTTCGTCGGCAAATTTTACGTGTAAACTGTCTTTATCGGCAGTAGAGTAAACTGCTACAGTTTTTATACCCATTTCCCTGCATGTTCTAATCACTCTTAAAGCAATTTCGCCACGGTTGGCTATTAATATCTTTTTAAACATAGAAAATAAATTAGCTAATGTGCTGATGTGCTAATATGCTAATGATAAAAGCCGGCAGCATTGTTAAAAAATAAAGAAACTGAAGAAATAACTTATCGGAGTTTTTCTTTTTGCAGTTCCTAATATGGCATTGATAATTTTTTGAATTTCGTATAATTGTAAAGAAAGATGACTGCTCTCTGGATAATTTTTGGCGTATTCGCATAAAGTAAGCCAGTATTGTGTTTCATCCGCTTCTTTTGCTGATATTTTAATTTTATGAATAAAGTCGGCTTTGCTTTCTGCATTTTGTGCCTCCATAGCATTTGCGCCTATTGATGTTGCCGAGCGTAAAATTTGTCTGCTGATAGTGTATTTTTTATTCGCATCAAGAAGATCGCAAAAATCAATCATAGCAAGCGAAAACTCTATTGATTTTTTTAAAATTGGGTTATTTTCAATTAACTCTTTTTGCATAAAAAAAAGCTTGATTTAAAAAGAATAGCAAGCATTTGATGAATTAGCACATTAGCACATCAGCTAATTAGCTAATTAATTAAGAAGGATCTACTAAAAACAATGGCTGATCATACTCCACCGGGCTTGCATCTTCTACCAAAACCTTTACAATTTTTCCTTTTACTTCACTTTCAATTTCATTAAAAAGTTTCATGGCTTCAATAATACAAACCACTTTACCTGCTGTAACTTCTTCACCAACTGATGCAAGTATTGGTTTACCGGGGCCTGCCTGGCGATAGAATGTACCAATCATCGGGCTTTTAATGGTTACCAGATTATCTGCTTTAGCTTCGGCTGGTTGAGCGGCAACGGGTGCTGCTGCTGCCGGGGCGGGAGCTGCACTTGCTGTAGACGCCGAGGTAAATGATGGAGCACCGCCCCCTGCAATAATATGCTGAACAGGATCTTTTTTCTGCTTAACTGTAATTTTTACGCCTTCTTCTTCAATGGTAATTTCGCCTATATTGGTTTTATTAATGAGCTTTACCAGCTCCTGGATTTGCTTAATGTCCATGTAAATTATTTTTAGGTTAAATAAATTGAAACCGGGCTGCTAAGATAGGGTAAGATTATTCATAACAGCAAGCTTAATTTTATAAAAATGCCAAAAAGAGGCAATTTTATACAAAAAAAGGGCATTTTTTGCCCTAAAATGCTCCAAAATGTCAAATATCCCAAAAATGAAAAATGGGCAGCCGGTCATCCAGCTGCCCATTTTTTTCTATTTCTCTCAGCTTATTCTTTTACTCTTTCAACATATTCGCCCGTTTTTGCGTTAACCCTTATCAGTTCCCCTTCATTTACAAATAAAGGAACGTTAACGTTAGCGCCCGTTTCAACGGTAGCAGGCTTTAAGGTACGTGTGGCAGTATCGCCCCTCATACCCGGTTCGCTATAAGTTACTAATAAAACAATTTTATCGGGTAACTCAACACCCATTGGTAGGTCGGTTTCGCCATTAATTAAAACTGTTACTTCCTGTCCGTCTTTTAAAAACTTAGGTGCATCAATCATGGTTTCTGCTACCGTTATCTGTTCAAAAGTTTCGGTATCCATAAAACTGTATCCGGTATCATCCTTATACAAATACTGGTAAGGTTTTTTTTCAACCCTTACCGGATAGATCGTTTCGCCACTGTTCCAGGTTACTTCAATAGTACGGTTGTTATCTACCCCTTTAAGTTTAGCCCAAACCTTTGCTGCTGCACGGGCTGTTTTGTTTTGCCCAAATTCTATAACACTATAAAGGCTGCCATCTACTTTGATGATGAGGCCAGAGCGCACATCTGCTGTTGTTGCCATATAATCACATTTTTTTATCCCGATACTTTTCGGGAGGCTGCAAAAGTAGGAATAGTATGGGTAAATGCGAAATTCAGTATTAAACCGCGTTTTTATACTTAACAATCTATTATCAAACAAAGGAATTAGTTTTATGAAAAAATTAAGCAAGATGAAGAAAGCGGCTTTTACAATGGCTGTAATATGGCTGGCATTTGTCGCCCGGGCGCAGGTTGATACCAGCCAGAAATATTTTAAATCGCCTTACATACCGGCTTTTAAAGTAAGCAGAGTGCCCGACAGCAGCAGTTTTACAGGTAGCATGTTGCAAAAGAATAAACCAACCATCCTTGTATTTTTCGACCCCGATTGCGACCATTGCCAGGAAGCTACTAAAAACCTTATTGCTAATATAGACAAGCTGAAAAATGTACAAATATTGATGGTAACCATCATGGATTTTAGCCGCACCAAAAAGTTTTATAAAGATTATAAAATACGGCGGTACAAAAACATTGCTATTTATAAAGATGTTACATACGACCTGGTACGCTTTTACAATGTGAGCGCAATACCCGATGTGTATGTGTATGATAATACCGGTAAATTACTGAACCACTATATAAAAGCCATACCCGTTGAAGAGATTGCGGCACTCTTTTAATGGGGGTTAATGCCTCTGAAAATTTCGGTTTTTACTCCCTTCGTATTTAATTATCTTTGCCTCCGAAATCTATTTTATCTACTCAATAAAAATATTTACATGAAAATTACTGTAGTTGGAGCCGGAGCCGTAGGTGCTACCTGTGCCGACAATATTGCCCGTAAAGAACTTTGCAGCGAACTCGTAATACTCGACATTAAGGAAGGTGTTGCCGAAGGCAAGGCTATGGACCTGATGCAAACCGCTACCCTGCTTGGTTTTGACACCCGCATAACCGGAAGCACCAATGATTATGCTAAAACTGCCGGAACTGATGTGGCAGTAATAACATCGGGCATACCACGTAAACCAGGCATGACCAGGGAAGAACTGATTGGCATTAATGCCGGTATTGTAAAATCCGTAACCGAAAATCTTTTAAAACATTCGCCCGATACCATCATTGTTGTTATCAGCAACCCAATGGATACGATGACTTATTTAGCCCTTAAATCAAGTGGATTACCTAAAAACAGAATTATTGGAATGGGCGGCATTTTAGACAGCAGCCGTTTTAAATATTACCTGTCAACTGCTATGGGCTGCCCTGCAACTGACTTACAGGCCGTGGTTGTAGGCGGACATGGAGATACTACCATGATTCCTTTGGCAAGACTGGCTACTTACCAGGGTACGCCCGTTAGCAATTATTTAGATGCGGAAACTTTGAAAAAAGTAGTGGCCGATACCATGGTTGGTGGTGCAACACTTACCGGTTTGCTGGGCACAAGTGCCTGGTATGCACCGGGTGCTGCTGGTGCTGCATTGGTTGAATCTATTGTTAGGGATGAGAAGAAACTGTTTACATGTTGCGTTTCTTTAGAGGGCGAATACGGCCAGAATGATATTTGTATTGGTGTACCCGTTATAATTGGCAGAACCGGTATTGAAAAGATAATTGATTATAAACTGAATGATGAAGAACAGGCCGCCTTTAATAAAAGTGCCGATGCAGTGAGGAGTATGAATGCCGCACTGGAAAATCTTTAAAAAATAAACCTTGAAGCCCCCGATGCATCGGGGGTTTTTTGTGCCCGAAATTTATGTACCAATGCTTCCCCCCAACAGCCATTCCAGGAATGATGTTATTTACTCAATTATTTTTTCTACATACACTAATTTACCATACTCATTCATCCCCTCAATTACTACTTTTAATTTGGTAGTTATATCGTTATTATAAAAACTTAGCGTTGCTTTTTTATTTTGTTTGTCGGTTAAAATATA
>JBBRCM010000003.1:0-67934 GCA_038204855.1 Chitinophagales bacterium | reverse complement strand
CTTCAGGGGCACTTAAAGTGTCTTTCTCAGCAGATTTACCTTTTACATTGATAATCGCATCAATAGGATTTTTTTTGAAATACCTTGCAATTGTTGCTTCTTTGAAAAATCTTTTTAGTTTTTTAAAGTAGTTATTGGCTGATATACCATTCAATTCAGCAATAAGGAAGTCCTTGAATTCTATCAGCATACTTTCTGTAATTGCTCCACAAGCCAATTTTTCTTTACCTGTCCATGCTTTCAGCTTATTTAGAACAGCCTTGTAGGTTCTAACATCCGAAATAGGTGCTTTACGTTTGATAAACTCATCACAATATTCAAAAAAATCAGCCTTGAATTGATAGTCTTTATCAATTGAAAAATCACTATAATGGCTATCCAGTTCCATTTTAGCAACTATCCTTTTTACCAATTCTTTCTTGGCTTTCTTGTCCTCTCTCTCAATTGTATTTCTGGGAATATCAGCGTATTTTATTCCTAATCTTGTTTGTTTTCTACCACCAACATAGTGTTTATCTATCATTACACTAATCAGGTTGTTTCCAATTTTAAATTCACGAACTTTAATTTTCATATACTTGAGTTTGTTTACTTAATAACCCAGACGAATTCAAAAAACCTTGATTTTGCCACATATTTATCCACATTAGTTTCACTAACGATTTCCTAACGAACTTACACTTCTATCGTTGTCCATCTAAGGATAGCAAAATCAAAGAAAGTTTGACTTAGTATTACTTTTTAATAATCACTTGGGGAGGAAACATGCAAGGAAGTAAATGGCGAGGCCACCATTTATTTTGTGCAATAATAACTGCAGTGCAACTTTTGTAACACCTCTTTTATTTTATTATACCCATCTTTGCTTCTTTAATAATGTTATATGGAGATTATCGGGTATTTTTTAGCCGCATTGGTAGGTATTTCTCTCGGCTTAATTGGCAGCGGCGGCTCCATACTAATGGTGCCTATATTGGTTTATGTATTTGCATTTAATCCGGTACTCGCAACTTCTTATTCTTTGTTTGTTGTTGGTGCTACTTCACTGGTAGGAGCTTTTAATAACTACCGCAAGGGTTTGGTAAGTATTAAAACTGCTTTACTGTTTGGATTAACTTCTGTTACCACCGTTTTTATAACACGCAAATTAATTATGCCCCGCATACCAGATACGCTGTTCAGTATTGGGAGCTTCCAGGTAAAACACGATTTGGCCACCATGGTTTTATTTGCCATTTTAATGTTGCTGGCTTCTTTTGCAATGATTAAAGGTGGCAGGGAAAATACAAATGCAGAAACAAGCACTTCATCAGCAGATACGGTAAAGCTTTTATTATTTGGAATTTTAGTTGGGTTAACAACCGGTTTCCTTGGCGCTGGTGGCGGATTTTTGATAATCCCTGCCCTGGTGCTGATATTAAAAACACCCATGAAGAAAGCAGTAGGCACTTCGCTATTGATCATCGCATTAAATTCGCTGATTGGTTTCACCGGCGATTTAAGCCATATAAGTATAGACTGGAAATTTTTATTGATTGTTACGGCCATTGCTATAGCCGGTATTTTTGTAGGTGGCGCCCTGGCTAAAAAAATTGAGAGCTACAAACTAAAAAAAGGTTTTGGTTGGTTTGTACTGATAATGGGTATTTACATCATCATAAAGGAATTGTTTTTTACATAAATAAAATTATATGCAACCTGATGAATTAGTAGAAAGCGACGGCCTGGCTAACAACAAAAATGCACTTGATGGTAATTACTGGAGCAACCGTTACTTAACAGGCACAGCAGCCTGGGATCTTGGGCAGGTATCTCCGCCTTTACAAAATTACATTGATCAGGTTGCAGATAAAAATATAAGGATACTGATTCCGGGATGTGGTAATACACATGAAGCTGATTATCTTTTAAAAAAAGGATTTACTGACATTACAGTTATTGATATTGCGCCGGCTTTAGTAACACAATTAAAAGAAAAATATGAAGGCAACCCGCATATTAAAATCATACTTGGAGATTTTTTTAAGCATGAGGGTGAATACGATCTGATACTGGAACAAACATTTTTCTGTGCCATTGATCCTTCTTTACGGAAAGATTATGTAGCTAAAATGCCAGAATTGCTGGCGCACAAAGGTAAACTGGTTGGCGTATTGTTTAACCGTCAGTTTGAAGAACAAGGTCCGCCGTTTGGAGGAACCCAAAGTGAATACGAGCCCATGTTTATAAAAGATTTTATTGTTAAAGCTTTTGAACCCTGCTATAATTCTTTCGCCAAAAGAAAAGACACCGAGCTTTTTATTAACCTGGTAAAAAGATAACTGACCAAAATCATGCAGCTATGTTACTTAAGTTACTCAAAAGCAAATAAGTAATATCGAACTTCGCCTTATAAAAATAAAAATACAATTATGCAAATTGAACAAATTTATACAGGCTGCCTGGCACAGGGGGCTTATTATATCACTTCCAATGGCGAGGCTGCCATTATTGATCCATTGCGTGAAACCGCACCCTATATGCAGCGTTTACAAAAAGACAATGTAAAACTTAAATACATTTTTGAAACTCATTTTCATGCAGATTTTGTGAGCGGACATGTTGACCTGAGGAATAAAACAGGAGCCGATATTGTTTATGGCCCCAATGCCGCTTGTGAGTTTGATTGTATATCTGCTAAAGATGGCGAAGAATTTAAAATAGGCGATATAACCATTAAAGTGCTTCATACACCCGGTCATACTATGGAAAGCACAACTTTTCTTTTGAAAGATGCTTCAGGAAAAGACTATTGTATTTTTAGCGGCGATACGTTGTTTTTAGGTGATGTAGGTCGGCCTGATCTTGCACAAAAAGCCGCCGATATGACCATGGAAGATCTGGCTGGATTACTATACGAAAGTTTGATGACTAAAATAATGCCCCTGGCAGATGATGTAATTGTATATCCTGCACATGGCGCCGGCAGCGCCTGCGGTAAAAATATGATGAAGGAAACTGTTGATACATTGGGTAACCAAAAGAAAATGAATTATGCATTGAATCAACCAGATAAGGAAGCGTTTATAAAGGCTGTTACCGATGGTTTAAAACCACCTCCCGGATATTTTGGTATGAATGTGGCGATGAATAAAAAGGGATACGAAAATTTTGAAACTGTTTTAAATAAAGGCATGAAGGCATTAACGCCGGATGAGTTTGAAACTGCTGCCGAAAATACCGAAGCACTTATTTTAGATACAAGAGACAGTTCTGTTTTTTATAAAGGCTTCATTCCTCAATCAATTAATATTGGATTGAATGGCGATTTTGCTCCCTGGGTTGGCGCATTGATTGTTGATGTAAAGCAACCGATTTTACTGGTAGCCGATTTGGGTAAAGAAGAAGAATCGGTAACCCGTTTAAGCCGTGTTGGTTTTGATAATGTAATCGGTCATTTGCAGGGAAGCTTTACTGCCTGGCTGCAAGCCGGTAAAGAAGCTGATGTGGTGGACAGGATTACAGCAGATCAGTTTTCAAAAGAACTGAAAATTGGAGAAGATAAAGTAATTGATATTCGTAAAGACACAGAGTATGCCGCAGCGCACGTTGATGAAGCATATAACAGACCGCTGGCTTTTATTAATGAATGGGTAAAGGATATAAATCCCGAAGAACACTTTTATGTTCATTGTGCCGGCGGCTATCGCAGTATGATAGCAGCTTCTATTTTGCAGGCACGGGGATATCGGAATTTTACCGAAGTGGAAGGCGGTTTTGCAGCTATCAATAAAACAGATATTTCAAAAACAGATTTTGTTTGCCAGAGCAAAACAATGCCCGTATAATATTAATTTGGAAAAACCCCATAAACAAAAAGCAGCCCGGGGCTGCTTTTTGTTTTATGACAACAATCATAAATAAGCCTCATTTAAAGTAACATAAGTCACCATACGCTGGAGCAGTTGGTTTTACTTTTGTTATGTATTCATTCGAAAAATTATTTACCATAATATCATTTAACTAAAAACTATTTATATGAAAAAGAATATGGGAACTACAGACCGCGTAATCCGAACATTTTTAGCTATTTTATTTGCAGTGCTTTACTTTACCAATACCGTATCAGGAGTATTTGGTATTGTGTTGCTGGTATTAGGCGGCATATTTCTGGTAACCAGCCTGATTAGTTTTTGTCCGCTTTACACTTTAATAGGCTTAAACACCTGCCCGGCAAAAAAGAATTAGTAATAGCCGGAAATTTTTTTTGCCATATTTTAAACAAAAAAAATCATGGAAAACGTTCATCGTTACGAAGTAAAAGTAAACTGGCAATCCGACCGGAAAGGAATCATAAGTTCGCCGGTTTTAAAGGAAGCAATAGAAGTGGCAACGCCGCCTGAGTTTGCCAAAGGCATGCCGGGCATCTGGTCGCCGGAGCATTTGCTGGTGGCTGCTGTAAATAGTTGCCTGATGACAACCTTTTTAGCCATTGCCGAAAATTTCAAATTTGATTTTATACATTTTGAAAGCAATGCCGATGGCAAGCTTGAAAAAGTTGAAGGAAAATATATGATCACCGAAGTTGTGTTATCTCCTGTATTAACCATTGCCCCGGATGCTGATAAAGAAAAAGCTATCCGAATATTAGAAAAATCAGATGCTGCCTGCCTGATCTCAAATTCAGTTAAAGCAACCATTATTTTTAAGCCGGTTGTGAAAATAGCAGAGGCAGTACTTTCTACCTAAAAACCATATGCGCTTGGTTTGGATGTAACCTTTGTTACTCAAAGAGGAATCTGGTTAACTTAAATTTGCATTAGAAAAAGAAGATCATGAAACAAACTATATTATCAAACTGGACATTTATAAGGTTACTGAGGTTGGGTGTGGGGATTGCCATACTGGTTCAGGCAATTATTGCCATGGATATTTTATTTGCCATTTTTGGCTTAATATTTACTGCGATGCCTGTTTTTAATATTGGCTGTTGTGGTACGCAGGGATGTTACGTACCACCTGATAAAAACCAGGATAAAGCAAAAGAAATTATTTATGAAGAAGTGGTTTAAAAATAATGCCTTGTATCTGATTGGGGCTGTTGTTGGGTCTATTGCAGGCTATATTTATTGGCAACAGGTAGGGTGCTCATCAGGTACTTGTATGATCACATCTAAACCGGTTAACAGTACTGTTTACGGTGCTGTTATGGGTTCGTTATTATTTGGCTTGTTTAAAAAAGAAAAAAAAGAAGTTATTAAAGAAGGAGAAAATAATCATGACGTTTAGCGAAATTATAAATACAGAGAAACCGGTACTGGTAGATTTTTTTGCAGAGTGGTGTGGCCCCTGCAAAATGATGGCACCCATACTTAAAGATGTAAAAAAGGAAGTTGGCGATGCTGTAACCATTATTAAGGTTGATGTGGACAAAAGCCCGAAGGCCGCACAGGAATACCAGGTGCAGGGAGTGCCTACACTAATACTTTTTAAAAATGGGAAACCACTTTGGCGACAAAGCGGGGTTGTGCCCAAGGCAGGATTAGTAAGCGTTATAAAAAAATTCACAACTTAAAAAAACAAAAGATGAACTTATTGCAGAGGTTATTCAGCAGCACACCTGCGGTTGATTTAAAAACAGTTATTGATGAAGGCGCTTTTTTAGTAGATGTAAGAACAGCCGGCGAGTTTGGTTCGGGCCATGTAAAAGGATCTGTAAATATTCCTTTAGACAGTATTTCAAACCAACTTGTTAAATTCAAAAACAAAAAAAATATTATAGTATTTTGCCGCAGCGGTGCCCGAAGCGGACAGGCAAAAAGCATTTTACAGCAAAATGGTTTTACCAATGTGATAAATGGAGGTACGTGGAATAATGTTAATCAGTTTGTAAAATAAATTCGTAAATTTAAAGGGTTGCCGGCTTTGAAAAAGTTGGCAACCTTTTCTTTTAACCAATAAAAAATGTATGAGTATAGTTGAGTTTATTAAACAACCCTGGCCATGGTATGTTGCAGGGCCGTTAATTGGATTAACTGTGCCTGCCTTACTTATCATTGGCAATAAATCTTTTGGTATCAGTTCATCGCTGCGCCATATTTGTGCGGCATGTTTGCCTGCAAATATTCCTTTTTTTAAGTACGACTGGAAAAAAGAAATATGGAATCTTTTTTTTGTGCTGGGCATTTTTGTTGGGGGCGTTATTGCTGCCAATTTTTTGGCAAACCCGTCACCTGTTCAAATCAGCCCCAAACTGGCCGACGACCTGGCAGGATATGGCATAACTGATTATTCCGGAATGGTACCCAATCAATTATTTAACTGGCAAAGCCTTTTAACTGTTAAAGGGCTAATCATGATGGTGCTTGGCGGCTTTATGGTAGGCTTTGGAACCCGCTATGCAGGCGGCTGTACCAGCGGTCATTCCATCATGGGCTTATCAACATTGCAATGGCCATCACTGGTGGCAACAGCTTGTTTTATGGCTGGTGGTTTTATCATGTCAAACCTCATTCTTCCATATATTCTTTCTCTTTAAAAAAACAATATGCATAACACAGATACAAATACAGATTTTGAAGCACGTTCATTAGATGCCATGTGTGTAAACGAAAGCAGGTTAACACATAAGTGGTATCATAATATCAAGTACATGATTGTAGGCCTGGCTTTCGGAATTGTTTTTGTAAAGGCAGAGATCATAAGCTGGTTCCGGATACAGGAAATGTTCCGCCTGCAATCCTTTCATATGTATGGCGTAATTGGCAGTGCGGTTGTAGTGGGTATTATTTCTGTGTGGCTAATTAAAAAATTAAATGTAAAAACCATTTATGGTGAAACCATAACATTTCATCCACGGTCTTTTAATAAAGGACAGATTTATGGAGGGTTGCTATTTGGCCTTGGCTGGGCAATTACCGGGGCCTGCCCGGGGCCTTTATATGCCCAAATAGGTTCGGGTGCTTATGTAATAGTGATAACTTTAGTGAGTGCACTTGCAGGCACCTGGGTATATGGTTTTGTTAGAGAGAAACTTCCGCACTAGTTTTAAATTGATTGCTTATGCACAACGAACAGGAAGACAAAAAATCAGAGGGACTGATTTCCATTATAAATAAATTACTGTTTGTAATAGTAGTATTGGTGATCGGCATTGTTGCCATGCCATTTATATTATCTTATCAAAATCAATCCGAAAAACAAAATAGTGCAACTTCAACCGAGATTATAAAAACTGATACAACAAAATATTGGGCGGCACCCGATATCAATACTATTACAGATGCAAAACAAAAAGCAGCGGTTGAGTATGGTAAAGAATTAATTGCACACACGGCCAAATACCTGGGCCCCAACGGAACGGTATTAAAAATAGCCAATGGCATGAATTGCCAGAATTGTCATCTGCAGGCAGGCACAATGATTTTCGGAAATAATTATGGTTCGGTTGCATCACTCTATCCAAAATTCAGGGCAAGAAGTGGAAGTATTGAAAATATTTATAAAAGAGTAAATGATTGTTTTGAAAGAAGCTTGAACGGAAAGGTAATTGATACATTGGGAAAAGAAATGCAGGCCATTGCAACCTACATCAATTTTGTAGGATCGAATGTGGCAAAAGGTAAAAAAGCGGCAGGCTCAGGATTTAAAGACCTTGCCTGGCTCGACCGTGCCTCTGACCCCGAAAAAGGTATGACCGTTTATACCACAAAATGCCAAAGCTGTCACCAGGCAAATGGGGAGGGAGTTTTTACATCAGATAAAACGGAATACACATATCCTGCCTTATGGGGCAAAAACAGTTTTAATGATGGCGCCGGCTTGTACCGCATCAGCAACTTTGCAAAATATGTAAAGTACAATATGCCCCAGGGCACAAACTATCAAAGCCCGCAACTGACCGATGAAGAAGCTTGGGATATTGCTGCATTTGTCATCTCACAACAAAGGCCACATATCAATACACCCAAAGACTGGCCCGATATAACAAAGAAACCGGTTGATCATCCTTTTGGACCTTACATAGATTCATTTGCTGAAAAGCAACACAAGTACGGACCCTTTAAACCCATTGTGGAAGAACAAAAGAAAAGAGAAGAAACGGCGAAACAAAAAACTACGGTTGCTAAAAATTAATATCCACCCATGAACAATAACAGAAGAGATTTTATAAAAAAAATAAGTACGCTTGGTGGTGCAGGTTTATTGGCATCTTCGCCAATCATGGCAGTTGCAGCCTCAAAAGAAAATTCAAAGCCGGATTATAAAACTGCGGCTGATGACAAACCCTTTACTATTTCAATTTTACAAACAACCGATGTGCATTGCCAGGTTCATCCACATGATGAATTGTTTTGGGAAAATGATAAAGCTGTATTTCGTAAAACCGGTGGCTATGCACATGTAGCTACATATCTTCAAAATGAAAGAAAGAAAAATCCAGATAGTTTTTTAATTGATACCGGCGATATGTTCCAGGGTAGTGAGCTATCTGTAAAAACAACCGGTAAAGCCATGGTGCCCATTTTAAATGCATTGGGTTACGATTTGTATTTACCCGGCAACTGGGAAGTTATTTATCACAAAAAAGCCATGCAAACTTTATTGGGATCTTTAAATGCACCCAAGGTTTGTGCAAATATGTATCACGATTTAGGTGATGGAAAAAAAGGAGAACTGATTTTTCCTCCATATTATATCTGGAATGTGAAAGGGGTTAAAATAGGTTTTATCGGTTACACCGATCCTTTGGTACCCATCCGGCAATCACCCAATTACAGCAAAGGAATTATTTATACCAAGCCTGAAGAAAATCTGGAACATTATGTTGATGTATTAAGAAACCAGGAGCAATGTGCTTATGTATTAATAGTAGCTCACCTGGGATTATCGCAACAGATTTACCTGGCAAATTTACCGGAGTGCAAGGGTGTTGATTATATTCTTGGCGGCGATACACATGAAAGAGTAAGAAAGCCAATTCAATGTAAATTCAGTAAGGTGGTGGAGCCAGGCGCTTTTGGGTCTTTTGTGGGCAAACTAAATCTTACCGTACAAAATGGAAAAGTAATTAAAGACGAATATGAACTGGTGGAAATAACAGCAGACAAATTTAAACCCTCAACAGCAATAACTGCTTTAATTAAAGAAAATGAAACAGCTTTTATAAAGGATATGCATACCATAGCAGGATATAGCACTATTCCGTTGTACAGATATTTTGTGGTAGAAAATACGATTGATACCATGATACTGGATGCGCTGAAATGGAAAGTTCCTGAAATGGATATTGTCTTATCAAATGGTTTTCGTTTTTGTCCGCCACGTACAACGCCCGATCATACCGGCAACATCCCCATCACCAACGGATATATTTATGATATGTTTCCGGTGGATAGTACAGTAAGAACAGGAATGGTAGCGGGTAAACAAATTAAAGAGTGGCTCGAAAAAGAATTGCACAATGTTTTTGCCAAAGATGCATCGGAACGGCTTGGTGGCTGGATTATAAAGTTTAAAGGAATGAAAGTTGCCTTTAATGCTTTTGCAGAAAAAGGTAAAAGGGTGCAGACAGTAACCATTGCAAATACAGCACTTGAACCGGATAAAGTGTACAGGATATGTGCCTGCGAACGGGATGGCGACCCAAGTGATATGCTTTGCCGGATGAAGCATGTTGCAAACGCAGCCAATACGCAGTACACTTTGCATGCTGTTATGAGAGATTACCTGGCAGCCGCTTCACCAGTTACACCAACGCCGCCAGGAAGTGCGTATATACTGGATGCCCCACAAACATTACTTACCCAGATTACGGGGGTAGATTATAAGTTTCGTTAAATTACATGATGAGTTTAGATAGCCTGTCCCATATTTTTGAACCAGCTTTGTTGAAAGAAATTCAGCAGTTCGGCATCATTCAGCATTTTAAAGAAGCTGACCTGATAATGGATTACGGAAAATACATTCGTATGATGCCCATTATTTTAAATGGAACAGTTAAGGTGTTGAGAATGGATGAAGACGGCAATGAAATTTTATTGTATTATTTATCCAGTAACGAAAGCTGCTCCATGGCATACAGTTGCTGCATCGAAGCTAAAAAAAGCGAGGTGAAAGCGATAGCCGAGGATGATGTTGAGCTGATTGCCATACCCCACTTGAAATTGGACGAATGGCTTTGTAACTATCCCGGCTGGAAAAATTATATCATGCGAAGTTTTAATGAACGCTTTATCGAATTATTAAAATCAATTGAGAGTATAGCCTTTCATAAACTGGATGAAAGACTGGTAGACTATTTAAAAGAAAAACAACGCATAACCGGGTCCAGTGCCATAAAAGTATCCCACCATCTTATAGCAGATGAACTGGCAACTTCAAGAGTTGTAATATCAAGGCTGCTGAAGCAGCTTGAAAACAATAAAAAAATTATTTTATACCGAAACGAAATAAAATTACTGCCAGCTTTAGATCAATAGCTGCTTTAAATACAGCAGCACTGCGATAAATACCGCTCTTACCCGCTGGTGTAGAAGGATGTCTATAGTTTATATTTCAATAGTCAGATAAATTTGTAAATGTCTATACCGGCTTTTACAAGTGATAACAAACTTATTTATCGGTATAAAAGTCGTAACTTAAATTGTTCCGGCTTCTTTCATTTAACCATTTACTACTTACAGTCTAAAAGCCGCATGTCAGATCAGGAAAACATAAGAAATAACCAAATGACCGGGCAGCACCATAAAAGCACTGTGGCGTTTTCTATATTTAACCGACCGGTATTTTTGAGTTGCCTGGTGTTTATCATTATTTCATTATTATTTACTGTACTCATTTTTGACCGCTATCAACTGACTAAAGAAAACAGGGAAAAAGAAGCTATTGAAATTGTTCACCAGGCAAAAGATAAGTTGCAGGAAGTTTTAACTCAAAGCCTTTCTGCCACCAAAATCCTTGCTTTTTTAATAGATAAAAACGGGGAGATAAATAATTTTGATTCTATAGCAGCACAAGTGCTTGAGTCTGGAAAAGGTATTGATGCCCTTCAACTGGTACCAGACGGAGTTATAAAATATACTTATCCTTTAAAGGGAAATGAAAAGGCAATTGGGTATAATATTTTACTGGACTCTTCAAGAAGCAAAGAAGCCTTTAAAGCTATTGAAAAGAAGAAATTATTTTTTGCAGGCCCCTTTGAGTTAACACAGGGAGGAATGGGTATTGTGGGCCGGTTGCCTGTTTACAGGCACAATAAATTCTGGGGGTTTTCGGCTGTAATTATAAAAATGTCAACATTGTTCAAAACTGCCGGCATTGACAGTTTGGGTAACAATGGTTATTATTTTCAACTTTCAAAACTTAACCCCGATACTAAAAAAGAACAATTTTTTTTACCTGAACATAAAGAATTATCCTCGGCTAAATCAATTTCAATTTTTGTGCCGGATGGCGAATGGAAGATCTCTGTAATCAGCGCTGCAGGCAGCGCTGATTACAGAGATCTTTTTACACTTGCCATGCTGGGTTTGCTCCTCTCCTTTCTGGCAGCCGTATTTACCTACCGTATTGCAATGAGACCAAAGAAATTGAATGAATTGGTATTAAGCCGGACGAGTGAACTAAATAGCAGTGAAAATAATTACCGCTCACTTGTTGAACGTGTATCTGATGCGTTTGTGGCCCTTAATAGTAATTGGCTTTACACTTATGTAAATGAAAAGGCAGGAGAACTGCTGGAAAAAGAACCGCAAAGCCTTATTGGAAAAAATATCTGGCAAGAGTTTCCTGCCGGGATAGATCAGCCTTTTTACCAAGCATACCACCAGGCTATGGAAATTCAGGAATATCAATACCTCGAAGAGTACTATCCAGCATTAGATAAGTGGCTCGAAAATCATATTTATCCTTCGAAAGACGGATTAACTGTTTTTTTTAAAGATGTTACTGATATAAAGCAGATAACACAGGCTTTAAAAAATAAAGAAGAAAAATACCGAACACTTATTGAACAGGCATCTGATGGCATTGTGATAACCGATATGGAAGGCATTATCCTGGAAGTAAATAAAAGTATACAGCAAATGATCGATTACCCCGATGACGAAATGATCGGTTATCACCTGACAGATTTTTTACCGGAAGAAGATATTAAATCAAACCCATTAAGAATACAGGAGCTAATGCAGGGCAAAAGCCTTTTATACGAAAGAAGGCTGAAGAAAAAAGACGGAACATATCTGGATGTGGAATTAAATTCCAAAATGGCAAGCTCTCACACTTTAATTGGGTTTATAAGAGATATTACCGAAAGAAAAAAAAATGAAAACAAACTCGTGTACCAGGCAAGTTTGCTGGAGAGCGTTTCAGATGCGGTTACATCGCTGAATATGAATCGTTGTATAGTAAGCTGGAACAGAGCCTGTGAGGAATTATATGGATTTACTACAGCAGAGGTTGTTGGAAAAAGAGTACCGGAACTGGTAACATTTGAATACCCGAATACAAATAGCGAGGAAGTGTTTAAGCAGGTTTTTACCGAAGGAAAATGGAAAGGTGAGTTTAATTTTATACATCCTAAAACCAAAGAAAAAATTAACCTGCTCAGTAATATTAACCTGCTTAAGGATAATAAAGGGATGAGCAGTGGGTTCATTATAACCAGCAAGAATATTACAGACAGAATTAAAGCGGAAGCAGAAATCAGAATATCAAATGAGCGTTTTGAGCTGATAGCACAGGCAACCAATGATGCTATATGGGATCATGATATTATTAAAAACGAAACATGGGGCAATAAAAACCTCTACAGTATTTACGGGCTTGATTATAGAAAAGAAAAAATAAATTTTGAAATGTTCCTGGGGCACATTCTTCCCGAACAACAGGCAGGTATTGAAGACAGGATGAAAGATGCTATTAAGAACAAAGAGGTTTCGCTATCGGAAATTTTTCGGTTTAAAAATGCAAAGGGTGAATACAACACATTTTATGACAGGGCCTATATTAAGTATGATGATTTAGGAAACCCCGTAAGAATATTAGGCGCCATGCAGGATATTAGTGAAAGGGAAGAAGCACAGAAAGCAATAATTGTAAGCGAAGAAAAATATCGTACTATAATAGAACAGGCTGCTGATGGTATTTTTATTGCTGATGAAAACACCTGCTTAATTGATGTAAACACTGCGGGTTGCCAGATGAGCGGATATACCAAGACAGAACTGCAAAAATTAAAATTTGAAGACGTGATTCCCCCCGAAGACCTTGCCTGTAACCCACTTAGAATTACAATGATGGCAAAAGGGCAATCGATTACCAATGAACGGAGATTAATTTGTAAAGACGGAACCCTAATTGATGTTGAGATAAGTGCTCAAAAACTGTTAGATGGCCGCTATCAATTGTTTGTAAGAAATATTGCCGAACGTAAAAAAACGGCGGAGAAATTAATTGAAAAGGAGAAAAAGCTACAGCAGGTTTTATCGAGCTCAGTAGATAATTTTTATGTTGTTGATGTAAATTATACAGTTATCTTAATTAATAAAGTTGCAGAAAGAAACCTTGAAATAGCCTGGGGAAAACCGGTAAAGCAGGGTACAAATCTTCTTGATATAATACCTGAGCATGGCGAAGAACCCATAAAAGAGAGTTTCGAAAAAGCATTTGCAGGCGAAAGTATAGAGTATGAAATAAAACTCATTAACCCCGGCCTTCCTTCCTGGGTGATGGTACGGTTTACCCCGGTCTATGATGAATCAAAAACAGTAAATGGTGTCTCCGTAGCTGCAAGGGATATCTCTGAGCGTAAAATGGCAGAAGAAGTATTGGGTGACAGTGAGCGGTTTTTAAAAGAAACCCAGCTCATTGCCAAACTAGGAACCTATACGTTGGATATTTATTCCGACAGATGGACAAGCTCAGAAATCCTGAATGATATTTTTGGAATTGAGGATAGCTTTGAAAAAAATGTGGAAAGTTGGGTAGGTATTATTCATCCGGACTGGAGAGAAATAATGAGTGCATATTTTAGAGACGAAGTGTTAGGAAAAAAAATAAAGTTTGATAAAGAATACAAAATAGAAAGGAAAAATGATAAAGCGGAAAGATGGGTTCATGGAATAGGAACACTTAAATTTAACGAAAGCGGCCAGCCGACGACTATGGTTGGTACCATACAGGATGTAAGCAATAGTAAGCAGGCCGAGGAAGCACTTATTCAATCTGAACAAAAATACCGGTTGCTGTTTTATAATAATCCTTTGCCAATGTGGATGACTACAATTCCGGACCTGGATATTATTGATGTAAATGAATCGGCAATAAAGCAGTACGGATATAGCAGGGAAGAGTTTTTATGTATGAACACAAGAGATTTAAGGCCGGCTGAAGATGTAGCAAATTTTTTGAAAGAAGTAAAAAAGATGAAACAGGATGAAATTAACACCAGAGCCTGGCGACACAAAAAAAAGAATGGCACAGTTATACAGGTGGAAACAAACAGCCATCAGATTATGTACGAAGGAAAGTGGGTATGGCTTAGCTTATCGTACGATGTGACTGATAAATACATGGCAGAAGAGCGGTTACAAAAATCGTATCAGGATATAAGGCAACTTGCTTCTAACCTGCAAAACATACGGGAAGAAGAAAGAACAAGTATAGCACGTGAAATACATGATGAACTCGGTCAGCAATTAACGGGTCTTAAAATGGATATTTATTGGCTAACAAGGAAAATAAATACCTCCGATAATGAAATTGCAGCCAAACTTAAGGAAAGCATAGAATTGATAAATGCAACAGTAGCCACTGTAAGAAAGATTGCGACTGATTTGAGACCAAGTATCCTGGATGATCTTGGTCTGATAGCTGCGTTGGAATGGCAGGGGGAAGAATTTGAAAAAAGATCGGGTATTCGTGTTGAATTCACTAATGAGGCGGATGACGTTATATTAAAGCCTGATTCAATTACAGCAATATTCAGAATTTACCAGGAATTGTTAACCAACGTGGCACGGCATGCAAAAGCCTCTTTAGTAAAAGTACTTTTGCAAAAAATGGATAATAGTGTGTTTTTTAGTTTAACAGATAATGGAACCGGTTTTGATCCGGAAACCATCACACAAAAAAAGACGCTTGGATTATTGGGCATAAAAGAGCGAACGCTGATTTTAGGAGGCACGTATGAATTTAAAAGCAGACCAGGTAAAGGATCAGAAACAATTATTTCAATACCGCTTGTGCAATAATAGCCAACTGTATAAAATTTATTTTATGTTAAGAATATTAATTGCCGATGACCATACTGTTGTAAGAAAAGGGCTGAGACAGATTTTACTGGATGAATTTCCGGGAGCCGAAATTGAAGAAGTGGCAGACGGTGGCGAATTGGTAAAGAGAGTAATGACTGCCAAGTGGGATGTGGTAGTAAGCGATCTGTCAATGCCGGGTCGCAGCGGGTTGGAGGCGCTACAGCAAATAAAGTTAACCCACCCGCATTTGCCCGTACTTATATTAAGTATTCATCCGGAGGAGCAATATGCATTACGGGCACTTAAGTCCGGAGCGGCAGGCTACTTAAGTAAGGATACTGCACCTGATGAATTGGTGAAAGCAGTACAGAAAGTGTTGTTGGGAAAAAAATATATATCCCAAGGCATTGCAGAAAAACTGGCCAACACTTTCTCTTCGGATGCTTCTATGCAACTGCACGAAAACCTTAGTGACAGGGAGTTTGACGTGATGAAATTTCTGGCAAATGGCAAATCGGTCTCGGAAATTGCCGATATGCTCTCTTTAAGTGTAACAACGGTAAGTACTTACCGGGCAAGAATTATGGCGAAGATGGATTTAAAATCCAATTCAGACCTTACAAGATATGCTATAGAAAATAATTTGCTTTGAGGTAAATTACTATGACACCTCCCTCTTGTAGTAGAAAATCTACAACGTACCGTAAATATTACTACATTCTTCGGCAGGTAATAGTATAATTTTAAGGTGTAATAATTTTATGCCTCAAGCCGATAAATCTTCAAAAATTTTATTGATAATTGACAGTTCTGTATTTATTATTGAACGCCTTGTAAGCATGCTTGAGGAGGTTAAAAATATTGAAAAAATATTTACAGCAACCAATTATGACACAGCTCTTGAAGTTTTATACAGCGAAAAAACAAGTATTGTTTTATTAGATATTCAGATGCCGGATAAAAGCGGAATTGACTTATTAAAGCACATCGTGTTTCATTTTCCTGAAACTAAAGTGATTGTTTTAAGCAACCTGGTGAGTGATTATTACCAAAAATTATGTAAAACAGAAGGGGCTTTTTACTTTATCGATAAATCAAAAGATTTTGACAAAATACCTGAACTGATATTGTCAGTTTAGCATAAAAAACTACAACAGCCATAAAATATTAATACTATGACTAACCTTAAATTGTATTAAACACCAAAATTCTTATTGAAAAATCAACTTATCAAAATCTATTCCTTTAAAGACTAAGACCGTTCAAGCATGAGTGAGTAAGCCGGAAATATCAGATAAATATTTTTACAGAATTTCCGGCTTCATTTTTTTAACTGTAAATCCGGTCGAACGCAGCTTTGTATTTTTCCATGATAACCTTACGCTTCAATTTAAGGGTGGGCGTAAGTTCGCCGCTGTCAATTGTCCATTCGTTCGGCAACAACTCAAACTTTTTTATCTGTTCCACATGATTGAAAAATTTATTGAACGAATCAATCAGTTCTTTGTAAAGATCCAGCACTTTTGGATTGTGAATGGCATCTTCAATGGTTGTAAACGGTATTTCTTTATGCAGCATCCATTCTTTTAAATTAGTAAGCGATGGAACAATTAACGCCCCCACAAATTTTTGCTCGGCACCAACCACCATCATCTGCTCTACAAATGGCGACTCTTTCATTTTGTTTTCAATGGGTTGGGGAGCTACATATTTACCACCGCTGGTTTTAAATAATTCTTTCTTGCGGTCGGTTATTTTTAAATATTTACCATCTTCAAAAATACCAATGTCACCGGTATGCAACCAGCCATCTATAATGGTTTCAGCAGTAAGTTCGGGCCTTTTATAATACCCCAACATCACGCTCGGTCCTTTTACGCAAATTTCTCCATCTGCTTCCAGCTTTACTTCCTGGCCTTCAATAACCAAACCTACTGTGCCGAATTTAGTACCTCCTTTTCTTTTGCAGTTAACACTTATCACCGGGCTGTTTTCTGTTGGTCCATATCCTTCATAAATGGGGATGCCTGCGGCTGTAAAAATCCGTATCAATCTTACCTGGCATGCGGCACCGCCGGTTACAATAAAATCTATGTTACCTCCCAGTGCCTCCCGCCATTTGCTGAAGATTAATTTATTTGCTATTGCCAGTTGTAATTTATACCAAAGGCTCATCGGTTTTATATTATCGTATTCATTTGCAAGGTCAACCGACCAATCAAATAATTTTCTTTTGGCGCCGGTAAGTTCAGCACCTTTTGCCATTATCTTTTCATAGGTTTTTTCCAAAAGCCGTGGCACAGTTGAAAACAAACTCGGGTTTACTTCTTTCAGATTTTCAGCAATGGTATCCAGGCTTTCAGCGTAGTAAATTGAATTGCCGCTGCTGATGTAAATAAATGAAACCATCCTTTCAAAAATGTGATTGAGCGGTAGAAAACTCAATGCTCTTCCATCTGGATTATCAGGAAAAGGAAAACTGTTTTTTGAATTGATGACATTGGTAACAATATTACGATGGCTGAGCATTACACCCTTGGGTGTACCTGTTGTACCGGATGTGTAAATGATGGTGGCGCAATGTTCGGCCTTAATCGTTGCTTTTACTGCTTCCATTTTTTCAAGGTCAGCGGCTGTAATGCCTGCCAATAATGTTTTCCAGAATGAAACCCCGGGCAACTCATCAAAACTGTAAACATTCAGCAGACTAGGTACATTGCCTTTAATGATATTTACTTTCTCTAAAATTTCCTGCCCGCTTACAAACACATGTTTTACTGTAGCATCATTAAAAATAAATTCCAGTTCACTAACATTGGTTGTTGGGTAAATGGGGCAAAGTGCAGCGCCAATTTGCTGGCAGGCCATATCCAGCATCAGCCATTCAGGCCGGTTCTTCGAAATAAGGGCAATTTTATCCTGGTTTTCAATGGTCATATCATTACCACTTACACCAATTTTTAATAAGCCTGCGCTGAGATTATTTACAATATTTTTTACTTCCGCTGTGCTGTATTTTATCCAACTGCCATTTTCTTTTCCGCTAAACATGTCGGTTTTCGGAAACTTGTTTAACTGAAAATCGATGTAATCAAATAACCTGGAGTGTTCGTTCATATATGCAATCGTTCGTTTTTTATTTATTTTGATTTTTCAGCTTTTCGTATTCACGTTCAGCAATCGTGTCCTTATCAGTTTTATAGGCTTTCGTAAATTTAAAAACCAGACCAATACCCAAACCCAGCATCACCCATAAAGGCCAGGGAGTGCCCGTATTAATACCTTGGCGGCCTGCGGTTAAATACCATATAACCCAGCAAATTCCCGTTGTTATTACAAATCCAACCAGGCTGTTTTGGAAATCAGCACGGCGTTTGGCAAGCTGCCATAATTTTTCATCGCGTTGCTCTTCCATAAAAATATGAGTTTAAGCAACAAGTTAATAAAAAATAGTGATTTGCACACGGTTAGCGCCTGGGTTAGGCTTAAGGAATGTTGCAACCATGTTTATGTTTGTTATTTAAACTGTACAAGAAACCCAAAACCAATCCTGCACTCCAAAGATTTTCTTTAACTGGAGCGTTTTGAGTCTTAATTAATCCGAATCTAAAAATTGGCTCTGCTGATAAATGAATTTTATCTGATATTTTGTAATCAACGCCAATACTTACTAATGGAGAAATATCAACCTTGTTAAATCGCGAAGTTGAAGCTTGATTTTTTTTCTCTTTTGTACCATCTGCGTATTTAAGATTGATTGACTGCTTTACGTTAATTAAAAAATTGGTGATGAAGCCAGCGCTGGTAACAAAACGGGCTTTGCTTTTACCGAATGCAAATTTTGCTTTTAAAGGAATGCCAATGTATTGGTACGAATAAATTGTTGTTGCTCTATCAGGTGAACCAGGGTCTGGCGGAAAATAAATTAATTGTTGCTCAATCGTTTTATATCCTTTATTGGAGTACTGAACACCGGTTTCAAAACTAATTAAGTGGGAGAAGTTAAAGGTTACCCGTAAACCGGAAGTGTAACCAAATTTTGCTTTTTCAATATCGTTCCTGGTATTTATTACCAGGTCGGCAGCACTACCGCCATCATCATTCTTAAGTGTTCTGAAACTATAGTCTGGAGAAAAGGTGAAACCAATAGTAATTTTGTTTGCCTGTTTTGATTTTTGTCCCAGCATGGGCAGTGACAGAAACACCAATCCTAAAATGAGTAAATGTTTCATAAAAGAGTTTTAGAAAAAAATTATTTGAACTCAGAAACAACCCTACAACCCACTATTAATGATAATACTGCCCGGCAGGCACTTTAAATATCCTGTCCTGTAAAAACCGGTTTAATGCAATATATTCTTTGCTGTGTGTATTTGTCCATGTTTGATAAGCAGGTAAATTTTCGGCAGTCGCAAAAACCCATTGATTATAGGCATCAAACAAACCTTCCTGTATATATTGCTTTTGCAATTGAAATAATCTAAATGGAAATTTTGCTGCATTGCCATTGGCATCCCATTCTAAAATAAAGCGAGTCCTGATCATGGTTAAAGTCTCAGTGTTTATACCTGAGTTTACCAGTGAACTTTGTTTGTTCATAGTTTTTAAATAGGAAGTTGCAAAAGGGCTTTTGTCTTTACTGTTTTTTTCCAGGTTGGCATCTGCAAACAATTTTTTGTAACCTTCCAGTAAAATATTTTTTATTTCGGGGGTGTAAGGGCTTTTCGGGTCAATGTTTATAAAGATTTCGCCATACAATAAACTCCACACTTTATCGGAGGTAAAATAATAATACTTGCTGGCATTGTAATAATTGCCCGCAAAACCTGGGTCATTTTCAATTCCTTTTTCCCATTCTTTAATTGCACCAAAATCACTCCGGCTCCACAGTACTTTACCAAGCTCGTTGTATAGCGGGCCGCTGGTTGGCAATTTTTTAATGCCTTTTCTGTAAGTTTGTTCTGCACCCTTGGCATCTTCCAAAGCCCAATAGGCATCTCCCGCTATCTGGAAGCATTGGTCATCCACATCGTTCCTTTCGAATAAAGATTTTAATACCTCAATACATTTATTATAATCTTTGGAGTAATAATAATTAAGCCCGAGGTCTTTGGCAATTTCAATGTTGCCGGGTTCTTTGGTCAATGCCCGGTTAAGTATAAGAATTGCATTGGCATAATCTCCTTTATGCATAAAATCCCTTGCATTATCCTGTAACTGTTTTGCATCCTGTGCAAACAAAATGGTTTGGCAAACAACCGCAACCAGTATTAAAAGTATTTTTTTCATCAAATTAAAGATACAATGTAAAGTAATAAAAGAGTGTGGTGCTTTAAAGATTAACAGTTGTAATTAAGCTTCCGCATCTGCTATTAAATGTGTAAGCAGGCCGTCTCTCAGCTTGGGTTCAAACCAGGTGCTTTTAGGCGGCATTACATTGCCGCTGTCGGCAATATCGAATAACTGCTGAATAGATACGGGGTGCAAACTGAATGCCACAGCCATTTCACCGCTGTTTACCCTTTTCTCCAGTTCCTGCAAACCCCTGATACCGCCGATAAAATCTATTCTTTTATCGGTACGCTGGTCTTTTATATTTAAAACGGGATCTAATAAATTATTTTGTAAGATTGATATATCAAGGACTCCAATCGGGTCTTCGGTATAACTATTTTCATGCGCAGTCAGCCTATACCACTGCTTATTTAAATACATACCAATCTCATGTAGTATTGCCGGCGAAAATGCTTTATCTGCTTTTTCTACAGAAAATTTATCTTTTACCATCGATAAAAAATCGTCATCAGTAAGTCCGTTTAAATCTTTAACCACACGGTTATAATCCATAATGTGTAAATCATTTGCAGCAAACAGCGTGGTTAAAAAAATATTTGCGCCCGCAGGTGCCTGGCTGCCAAACGCTGCCCTTACTTTGGCTGCAGAAGCTGCCCGGTGGTGCCCATCTGCAATGTAAGTGCAGGGCACTTTTTCTTTAAATAAGGCGGAGATTTTTTCAATGGTATCATCATCGTTTACAATCCAAACTGTATGCTGAATATTATCGTCGGCGGTAAAATTATAAACAGGACTTTTTTCTTTCCACTTGTTTATCAGTGCATCAATTGCATCAACATTGCGGTAAGCTAAAAATACATTTCCGGTTTGAGCACCGGTTGTTTTTATATGGTTGATCCTGTCCTGCTCTTTTTCAGGGCGGGTAAATTCGTGTTTTTTTATCAGGTCGTTTTCATAATCTTCAACTGAGCTTCCGCAAACCAAACCGGTTTGGCTTTTGCCGTTCATTTGCAATTCGTAAATGTAATAACAGGCTTTGCTTTCTTTAAATAAAATATTATGGCTTAAAAAAGCATCCAGGTTTTCTTTTGCTTTTTCGTACACTGCTGGTGCATGTATGTCGATGGTTTCGGGCAAATCAATTTCGCTTTTAGTGATGTGCAAAAAACTTACATTATTTCCCTGGGCCTCTGTTTTAGCCTCTTTACTGTTCAATACATCATAGGGGCGTGATGCTACCTGCTTTGCCAGTTCTGCTGCGGGCCTTAGTGCTTTAAAGGGAGATATAGTTACCATAAATGAATATTAAAACGATTATAAAAATAGCCAGTTTCGGGTTAATGAAATAAAAGAATTATTTCAGTTCGCCGGCAATGAAATTATTCCAGGTATCCTGTGCTGCCCGGTTCTTGCTGTGGTCGGTCTCTTCGTCATATTTAGATTCCAACGACTGATATTTTTTAAGAATAGATGAAAAAATAGTTGGTATTTTATCTTTGAAATCGTTCTTAAAAAAAATAGTGCTGCTTAATTCCCGGATAGCTTCACGCTGGCAAATCAACGCCAGATCAAAATGCCCTTGTTCGTGTTTTAATAAAACATCTGTTTGTTTCTCCGATTTCGACCAGGAAAGCTTTTCCTGCAAAGAAAGTACTATAGAAAAGCCACTGATTTTTGCCGTATCTCCCCTAAAACTGATGCCTTTAATATTATAATTCATGGTCCAATAAGTGCTTGCATCATAGGATGAACCTCTATCAGGCTCTCCTTTAAAATCAGCCCAAATTAATGGCCTGTTTTTAATTACTCCATTAATTATAACGTCCTGCGAAAAAGCAAGCGTACCAAAACAGATTATCAGTGCAAGACAAATACATTTTTTCATTTAAAGTCTTTAATTAACTTAACAAGAACCTCTACACTGCTTATTGGTAGGGCATTATACAGCGATGCCCTGAAGCCGCCCACAAGCCGATGCCCTTTAATACCAACAATGCCATTTTCTTTGGTATATTTTAAAAATGCTTCTTCCTGCGATGTGTCGTTCATCACAAAACAAACATTCATTTTACTTCGGTCTTCTTTATTTACGGTGCCGGTAAATAAAGGGCTTTCATCAATAGCAGCATACAGCAAAGCAGCTTTTGCATCGTTAAGTTTCTCAATTGCGGCCACACCACCTTGTGCCTTTAGCCACCGTAGTGTAAGCATACATACATATATGGCGAACACAGGCGGCGTGTTTAACATGCTGCCTTCCTTAATGTGATTGCGGTAATCTAAAATAGTTGGTATGGTGCGTTTTACTTTTCCTAAAATATTTTTGTTTACCACCACCAGGTTAACCCCAGCAGCGCCAACATTTTTTTGTGCACCTGCATAAATAAGATCGAAAGCGTTAAAATCTAAAACCCTGCTTAAAATGTCGCTGCTCATATCGGCAACAAGGCTGTTACTGGTTTTGGGTATCTTTTGCCATTGCGTACCGTAAATGGTATTATTGGTGGTAATGTGTAGATATTTTGCATCATTCGGTACTGCAAAATCTTTAGGAATAAAAGTGAAATTACTTTCCTTGCTACTGCATACCACTTCAACCTTGCCATAAAGCTTCGCTTCCTTTATGGCCTTTGTACTCCATACACCGGTATCGGTAAATGCAGCGGTTTCTTTATCATCCAGCAAATTAACAGGCACCTGCATAAACTGGGTAGATGCACCGCCATGCAGAAATAATATTTCGTGATCATCATCCAACAGCATCAGTTCTTTAACCAATGCCCTTGCCTCATCCATTACTTCCTGAAAAAGCGATGTGCGGTGGCCAATTTCTAAAATAGATAAACCCGTATTGTTGAAATTAAGAATTGCCTGTGATGCTTCTTCAAAAACTGATTTTGGTAAGATAGATGGGCCTGCGTTGAAATTGTGAACCACTGATGACGTAGATTTTTGCGATTAAAAATAAAGAAGCTGCAAAAATACAAAATAAAAAATTTCTTCCCGCTTGTTTATAATAACCTGATGTGAAAATATTTATCAGTAAGGATTATAGCTGAGTAAAAAAAGATTATCAGCAAAACAGAAAAAAGATTAAAACGTTTTGTGTAACTATACTTTTGGTTAACTTTAAAGACTAAAAAAAACAGAAAGATACTTACAAGTAACGGAAGTGTAAACTTACCCAGCCCCAGATATGTACTTATTCTTGCTTCATCATTGGGGTTTCTAAAACTCAATACCATAGCGCTAAACCGTAAAAAGAACGGAATTAATAACCAGGGGTATAAATAATAATTATTGTTCTTCTTCAGCAAAAAATAAAAAATGAGGGCTTGTAAAATAGTAAATAATGGTCCGGCAGCACTTACTACGGAATATTGCCATTCCTCCAGGTAAAAACCATTAACCGGGTATCCTGAATTTAACGTCATGGCCATTTTATTCCCCAGGTATTCACCGGTAAAAAAATGCGCTAACTCATGCAGCTCAAAAGATAAAAAAACTGCAACAGCAGTAAGGAGGATATATTTAAAATTAATTTTCAAAATCAATATGGTTTAAGCAATGATCGCTAATCTTCACCTCTCCCAATCATTTTACCACCCGAAGCCCATTGTTTATTAAGGTTTTCAAATTCTTTTATATCTGCTTCAGTAAATTTTTGACTAACCAGTCCTTTCAAATCCGGCTGGCCTGCATTAACCCAGGCTGTGTACCAGAATGATGCAATGGCATAAATTGATTGCTGCATCCGCCGCTCAATCATACCATCCAGCATTTTATTATAAACAATGGTAAATGCTGATGAATACTGGCGAATTGTTTTGCCATTCCTGTTTTCAAAAGCATATTTTTTATCGTCAGGGAATTTTTTTGTAAGCTCACGTTCGTATGTTAAAACAGTATCGGCAGCAGCGGCACTTTCCAAAACCCGCTTCCAGATAAAGTCTCCGGGGTTTTGTATGTAGTCTGCCTTACCAATAAAAAAGTCAAATTCCTTTTCGGCCAGTAATTCCGGCACACGGCTTTCCCAAAACCCGTGAATACCTTTTTGATTGGTAAGCTGCCCGTTGTGGTTGCTGCTGGCGTGCAGCGGCACATGTGCATCTGAAATGTAATGGCCAATATCGGCACTGTATTTCATGATGTTGCTGTAATTTTTTTCTTTAAAAGCATCCGTTAACCGGTACAACATGTTTTGTACATGCCAGGGTACAATACCGTGCTGCTTTAAAGAATCTTCGCCAAATTTTTCAACTGCATCTTTCCATTTCCTGGGTAAGCCGGTATATGGATAAGTACCGTAATGATCAATATCTATATAATGCCTCGGACCTTCATCCGGCACTGCATATCTTCTTTTATCGGGGTCAATGGCGTGTTCGCTCAGGAAGCTGATGTTTGGTTTGTACAATACCAACATTTCGGGCGGCAGCAAAAAAACAGCGTAGTAATTTATTTTTTGATGAGCGTAAAACCCCCAACAGTAGAGCTGTTGAGCTGGGAATAGTAAAACAAAAAGCAGCAGTAAATATTGAACAGCTTTTTTCATCGTTACCTTATTTAGCTGCTTAAATATACAGCTTATTTATTTTTTTGTTTCATCCTCGTCAATATGGGTTACACCGCCACTTAAGGCAAACTTCATGGTTTGGGAGGCGCTTATGTTATCGATAAGCCGTACCCTGCTTTTAGGTATTACATATACATTACCGGCAATGGAGTAAGCCATCGGAATATATACGGTTACATAATCATTGAAACCAAAATCGGCCATATCTTCCCTGGTTATAAAACCAAAACGCCAAACATCATTATCATCAACATTGGCCAGCACATGTTTGGTAAATTTTTTGTTCTCGCCAGCAAAAGCCTCAAAAAAATCACGGGTGGTTGCGTAAATATGTTTAATGCCTGGTGTTTTTTCAAGCAGTTTATCAATAAAACTTACAAAGCGGCTTGTTATAAAAAAAGAGCTGAAATACCCGATCATAATTAAAAAAACAATAATGATCACAAACCCGATTCCATAATTTCTAACATGTACAATGCCCTGTGCATCCGTATAGGAAAAAATAGGAATCAACCCATCGATTGATGAAACGGCCCAGTAAATAAAATAGGCGGTTATAGTTACCGGCCCTAAAATAAGTAACCCCTGCAGCAAATACTGCAGCATTCTTTGATAATGGAAACGCTTGTTCATAATTAGTTGTTTAGCTAAACAAAGATAATTGTTTAAAGAGCTACAAAAGACCCGGTGATTGGCTATTACTCACTCATCATTAAATATGACCGCTTATTAAATAATTGTTATCAACTGAGAAAAAACATGACGGAAACTTTAGTTACACAAAAAGTTTCCTTAGTTTTGTGCCCGATTATGGCAGAGATAGATACAAAACAACGGATTAAGCAGGCGGCACACAACCTGGTAATGCAATACGGCATACGCAGTGTAAGTATGGATGATATTGCGGCACACCTGGGCATGAGCAAAAAAACCATTTACCAGTATTTTAAAGATAAGGATGAACTGGTGGAGGCGGTAGTCGATGATATCATTGATACCAACCAATGCGTGTGCAACGCTGACCGGGAAAAAGCTGATAATGCGGTTCACGAAATCTTTCTGGTAATGGATATGATGGTAGAAATGTTTAAAACCATGAACCCCTCCATTCTTTTTGATATGCAGAAATACCACCCTGCAGCATTTGTAAAATTTCAGAAACATCGGAATGATTACCTGTATAATATATGCAGGCAAAACCTGCAAAGAGGCATAGCTGAAGAATTGTACCGGCCCGAAATAAATGTGGATATCCTGGCAAGGTATAGAGTGGAAACCATGCTCACCGCGTTTAATCCCGAATTTCAACGCAGCGTAAAACAAAGCCTGTTAAAGATTGAGGAGGAAATTATCACCCATTACCTTTTTGGCCTTGTATCACTTAAAGGGTATAAACTGATTTTAAAGTATACTGAACAAAAAGAAAATGAATCAGCAAAAAAATAAAAAGTAATAAAAAAATCGTGATGAAAAAATTAAGGAATTATAGTTTACTGATAACATGTATGCTGGCTTTAAACATAACAAATGCACAAACAGTAAACTCGTTTACCGTGCAACAGGCAGCAGATTATGCCAAAAAGAATGCTGTGCAGGTAAAAAATGCACTGCTGGATGTTCTAATACAGAAACAAACGAACAGGGATGTTACTTCGATTGCCTTGCCACAAATAAACGGAAGTATGGCACTAACCCGTAATATTGATATTCCGGTTCAGGTTGTTCCGGATTTTATAAGTCCGGCTACCTATAAAGTGCTGGTTGATAACGGTGTTAAAGATGGTAATGGCCAGGCAATCAAGTACCCGTCTGGTGGTTTTGGAAACCTGCCATTTCAATTTGGTACTCCGTGGAATGCCAATGCAGGTGTAACATTAAGCCAGATCGTTTTTGATGGCCAGGTTTTTATTGCCTTGAAAGCACGCAATGGTACAGTTAGTTACATGGAGCAAATCGAAAAATTAACAGAAGAGAATATTATAGCAAACGTGCATAAAGTATATTATCAACTGGTGACGGGTAAAGTGCAGATTCAATTGCTGGATGCCAATATAACCAGACTGGAAAAACTAAAACATGATGTGCAGATTATGTATGACAATGGGTTTACCGAACGGGTAGATATTGACAAACTTTCGGTACAGCTTGCCAACCTGCAAACAGAAAAATTGAAGGCAAACAATATGATTGCCAACGGCTATTCTGGTTTAAAGGTTTTGATGGGTATGCCTGTTAAAGACAGCTTAGTGCTTACTGATACACTTGATGACAGTAAAATAAGAGATGGAGTACTGGAAGCCAGTCAGTATAAATATACAGACCGGAAAGATTTTCAGATAAGCGAAACTGCCAATAAATTAAACGGGTTAAATGTGCGCAGGTATAAGTTAAGCCAGTTACCATCTGTGTTCCTGGTAGGTGGTTACAGCAAGCAGGCACAGCGTTATAAATTTGATTTCTTTGGCAAAGGAGATTGGTTTACCAGCTCTTACCTGGGATTGCAGATGAAGGTGCCGATATTTAATGGGTTTGCATTAAAGGCCCGTACCCAAAAGGCAAGGCTGGAGTTGCAGAAATCACAAAATCAGTCAGAGGCATTGAAAATAAATATTGATGGCGAAGTTGAAACTGCTAAAAATAATTTTATTTCAGCCATCGCCTCCATGGACTTTCAAAAGAAGAATATGGAGCTTGCAGAAAAAGTGTACGGCCAGACAAAAAAGAAATATGAGATTGGAACCGGTGATGCAACCGCTATTAATGCGGCGCAGGTTGAGCTGAAGACAGCACAAACCAATTATATCACTGCATTGTACGATGCCATTATTGCAAAGATTGACTTTTTAAAAGCCACCGGAAAATTTAATTAAAACAGATTAACTATAAACAGATGAAAAGAATAACACAAATTTCGATAGCCCTTTTTGCAACAGTTCTATTTGCATCCTGCGGAGGAAGTAAAAAAGATGATGCTGCCGGCATTAATGATAAAAAAGCTGAGCTTGAAAAATTAAAATCAACCAAGGCGAAAAACGAAGCAGAGATTGCCAAACTACAGGCCGAACTGGAAAAAGTGGACAGCGCAACTGCCAATGCTGCTAAGATTAAACTGGTTGCAGTGGCTCCCGTAACCACGCAGGATTTTAAACATTATATAGATCTGCAGGGCAGGGTAGATGCCGAAAACATTTCGTACATATCCACAAGGGGTATGGGTGGGCAGGTCAGAGCATTGTATGTACAGCAGGGTCAGTTGGTAAAAAAGGGGCAACTGCTTTTAAAGCTTGATGATGCTATTATGCGCCAGAGTGTAACTGCGGCAAAGCAACAACTGGAAGGTATAAAAACGCAACTGGGCTATGCAAAGAATATTTATCAACGCCAGCAAAATCTTTGGAAAGAAGGTATTGGTACTGAAGTGCAGCTTATTACAGCCAAAACAAGTGTAACCAGTTTAGAAAATCAATTATCTGCCGCAGGCGAAAACATAAAAACACTACAGGAGCAATTGAACACTGCAAATGTTTACAGTGACGTTACCGGTATTGCTGATGTGGTAACAGTTAGAGTTGGAGAAAGTTTTCCGGGAATGGGGCAAATAAAAATTGTAAATACCTCTTCATTAAAAGTTGTTACCAATGTGCCGGAAAATTATTTAACCAGACTGCGCAAGGGTTCGCAGGTGCAGATAACTATTCCGGATGCAAACAAAACAATTAATTCAACCATTTCACTAGTCAGCCAGTCAGTTGATCCAAACCAACGGGGTTTTATTGCCGAAGCAAAAATTCCTTACGATCCCATTTTAAAACCAAGCCAGTCGGCGGTAGTAAAAATTCTTGATTACGCAGCAGCAAATGTTGTTGTAATACCCGTTAATGTGGTACAAAGCGATGAAACAGGAAAATATGTTTTTGTACTTAGCAAAAGCAGCAATGGAAAAACTGTTGCACACCGTGTAATTGTAACACTTGGCGAAGTGTATGGCGAAAAGGTTGAAATAAAGGCGGGCCTTAGTGCAGGTGATCAATTGGTTACCGAAGGTTTTCAGAATTTGTACGAAGGTCAGGGGATAACAACGAAGTAAAGCCCCAGCCCCCCTCTATCTCCCCCGAAGGGGGAGGAAATGTGGAAGATAGAAGCGAAGATAAATTACAGAAATTTTGAATTACAGAGTACCAACTTTCAGTTCCCTCTCCTTTGGAGAGGGGTTGGGGTGAGGCCAAAAATAAAACATAATCTTCTCCTTATCCTCCCCCGTTGGGGGAGATAGAGGGGGCCAAATATTTACTTATGAATTTCATTGAAGGAGTAAAAGAGAAATTTAAACAGTTTAAACCTACAAGCTGGGCTATTGACAACCGAACGGCAATATATATTATTGCAGTACTGATATCGGCCTTTGGCCTTATCAAGTTCAATACCATGCCCAAGGAGCAGTTTCCGGATATTGTGGTGCCCACTATTTCCATAGTTACGGTTTATGCTGGTAACTCACCAAAAGATATTGAAAACCTGGTAACCAGGCCAATTGAAAAGCAATTGAAAGGAATTAGCGGTGCCAAGGTTAAAAAAATTACCAGCACCTCGCAGGCAGATTACAGCCTGATTGTAACCGAGTTTGATACCGATGTAAAAACAGAAGTAGCCAAACAGAAAGTTAAGGATGCTATAGATAAAGCAAAAACAGATCTGCCAAACGACCTTACGGCTGAACCCAATGTAGCTGAATTTGCATTCAGTGAAATGCCCATCATGTTTGTAAATGTAAGTGGTGATTATGATGGCATAAAACTGAAACAGTATGCCGATAAACTGCAGGACAGGTTTGAAGAACTAACAGAGATTACCCGTGCCGAAATTGTGGGTGCACCTGAAAGAGAGATACAGGTAAATGTAGATCCTTACAAAATGAGCCAGGCCCGTGTGAGTTTTATGGATATTGAAAATGCCATCAGCCGGGAGAACAGGGATATTACCGGCGGTACATTGGAAGTAGGCGATATGCGGCGCACCATTAAAGTAAAGGGACAATTCATAAGCGCACTTAACCTAAATAATATTGTAGTACGCAGCAGTGTACAGGGCGCTACTGTTTATTTAAAAGATATTGCCGAGCTAAAAGATACCATTAAAGAAAAAGACAGTTATGCACGTTTAGATGGTAAGAATGTGGTAACGCTTAACATAGTAAAACGTGCCGGCGAAAATTTAATTAATGCTGCCGATAAAATAAAAGGCATTGTGGAAGATATGAAGGTGAAGGAAGACCTGCCTAAAGATTTAAAAGTGGTGATAACCGGCGATTTAAGTAAAGCCACCAAAACTTCTTTTAACGAACTGGTAAACACCATCATCATTGGTTTTGTGCTGGTATTAATTATTCTGATGTTTTTTATGGGTGTTACCAATGCCTTTTTTGTGGCATTAAGTGTACCACTGAGTGTGTTTGTGGCTTTTATGTTTTTGCCGTTGGCAGATGGAATTATTGGCACAACAGTTACCCTGAATTTTATTGTACTCTTTGCATTATTGCTGGGCCTCGGTATTATTGTGGATGATGCGATTGTGGTTATTGAGAATACCCACCGTATTTATAGCAATGGTAAAGTACCCATAGTCCGAAGTGCTAAAGAGGCTGCAGGCGAGGTTTTTATCCCGGTGCTGGCCGGTACGGCAACTACGTTGGCACCATTCTTCCCGCTACTTTTGTGGAAAGGTTTAATTGGTAAGTTTATGATTTACCTGCCTGCAATGCTCATTCTTACTTTAGCCGCATCCTTAATTGTAGCATTTATTTTTAATCCGGTTTTTGCTGTGAGCTTTATGAAGCCCGAGGGCAAAGAATATGAAAAACCTAAAAAGGCCATCTGGACAAATAAATGGTTTATAAGTTTTGCAATCACCGGGTTGCTGTTGCATGTATTTGGTATGCACGGGTTTGCAAATTTTCTTATAATGATGGCATTATTAATGGTGCTTAATGCTTACGTGTTAAACGATGCCATACATGCTTTCCAGAAAAAGGCATTGCCCTGGTTGATGAATCATTACGAACGTTTATTGAAATGGATATTGGTTGGCTGGAGGCCGGTGTGGGCATTTGCATCGTTGTTTGGTTTGTTTGCAGTATCTGTTATATTAGTAATGCTAAGTGTAAAAGCAGGTAGAACCAAGTCAACCTTCTTCCCCAGCGGCGATCCTAATTTTGTTTATGTTTATTTAAAATTGCCGGTTGGCACCGATATAAAATACACAGACAGTATTACACATTTACTGGAAGGCCGTGTACAAAAAATATTAGAAAAAGAATTACCAACACAACCCGGCGGTATTGTAGAAAGTATCATTACCAATGTGGCTGTTAGTGCCAACAACCCTCGGGATAACAACCGGAGTGTACAGCCAAACCTGGGCCGCATACAGGTATCGTTTGTAGAATATGATAAAAGAGGGGGTAAAAAAACATTGCCGTTTAAAGATGAGATACGCAGGCAGATGACAGGTATACCCGGCGCCAGTATTGAAGTGGCACAGGAAGATGGGGGTCCACCAACTGATCCGCCGGTGAACGTTGAAATACAGGGCGATAATTTTGAAAGTATAGCAAAAGTGGCCAATGATCTTTCGCATTACATGGATACCAACCAGATCAACGGTATTGAAAACCTGCAGATGGATGTGGACCTGAACAGCCCGGAAATAACGATTAATGTAGATAGGGAAAGAGCCATGATCGAAGGATTAAGCACCGGCCAGATAGGTATGGAAATACGTACCGCTTTATTTGGTAAAGAGGTAAGTAAACTAAAAGATGGCGAAGATGAATACAAGATTCAGCTACGCACTACCGACCTGGTGCGCCACAATATTACCGACCTGATGAACATGCGAATTACATTTATGGATATGAATACCATGCGGGTAAAAAGTATTCCCATAAGTTCGGTGGCAAGCCTTGATTACACTACTGCAACTGGTGCTGTAAAACGTAAAAATGTTAAACGTACCATACAGTTGCAGAGTAATGTGCTTGATCCTACCATGGTAGGCCCTGTAAATGCCGCACTGCAGTTAAAGCTGGATGATTTTAAATCGAAAAATAAAATACCATCTGATGTTACTTTAAAACTAAGCGGACAAAGTGAGCAGGAAAAAGAAACAACTTCGTTTTTAGGCATGGCTTTACTTGGTGCATTGGCAATTATATTTTTGATATTGGTTTTGCAGTTCAACAGCATCAGTAAACCCTTTATTGTTATCACCGAAATATTCTTCAGCATCATTGGTGTATTGCTGGGTTATGCCTTAACCGGTATGACGATAGCTACCATCATGCTGGGTGTAGGTATTATTGCACTGGCAGGCATTGTAATTAAAAATGGAATTTTATTGATAGAATTTACTGATGAGTTGCGGGGCAGGGGCATGCGTACAAGAGCCGCTGCTATTGAAGCCGGCAAGATCCGTATTATTCCGGTAATGCTTACTGCCATTGCAACCATACTGGGTCTGTTGCCACTGGCTGTTGGTTTTAATATTGATTTCGTTTCGTTCTTCCAGCACCTGAATCCGCATATTTTCTTCGGAGGCGATAGTGTTGTTTTCTGGGGGCCGTTAAGCTGGACGATGATCTTTGGTTTAATATTCGCCTTCTTCCTTACGTTGATAATGGTGCCCAGTATGTACCTTATTTCTGAAAGGTTGCGCAGACCGATGGAAAAATTCTATGGTACCAAATTCATCGGGTTACTCGGTTTTGCTGGTCCCTTCTTCTTCATATTTGTAGGGCTGATGTATTTGGTAAGAAGACTGCAGGGTAAAAAAGTATGGAACGGAAAGTTGAAAGAAATAAAGCAGGACAACAAAGCATAACTTATTCCGGATATGAAAAATCTGAAGTGCTGCTCATGCAAATGAGCGGCATTTTTTTTTGGCATGAAAATAGTGCTGCTTATTTGTAAACCTTTTTATCATTTTAAAATAATAGTTATGGATAAGTTAGAATTTAAAGGAACCTGGACAGAAGTGAAAGGTAAAATAAAACAGGCTTATGCCGATCTTACAGATGATGACCTGAAGTATGAAGAAGGAAAAGACGAGGAGATGTTGGGTAAACTTCAGCAAAAGGTAGGTAAGGGGCGTGATGAATTGGTTACCTGGATAAAGTCTTTGTAACCATTCCTTTTAACACTTAAATTTTTAATGCCGTTCATGCAAATGGGTGGCATTTTATTTATTTTACGTATTTTTGATAAAATTTTTACGTATGAATACAAAGCTCACGTTAAGCCTGGATAAGGGGGTAATTGATAAAGCCAGGCGTTTTGCAAAAAGCAATGGCAGGACTTTGTCGAACCTGGTAGAATCTCAATTAAAAGTTTTAACCAAGGAAGTGGATGACGATGAAATACATCCTGAAATAAAACGACTGATGGGTAAAATTGTGGTTGGCACAAATTTTAATCATAAGACAGAAATAAAAAAAATTATGGCTAAAAAGAAAAAGTATGACTAACCTGTTTATTGATACGGATATAATTATAGACTTATTAAGCGACAGAAAGGATTTTTCTTTACATGCAGCTAAAATCTTCAGTTTGGGTGTAGATAAAAAAGTAAGATTGTTCACTTCGTCCAACAGTATTGCAACTACTTACTACATCCTGTCGCAACGGATGAAGATCAGCAACGCCGATAAACTCATTTATAATATTATAAAACACCTGGATATTATTCCTGTAAGTAAATTGATTTTGGAAAAAGCATTCACTTCAAAATTTACAGATATAGAAGATGCCATCCAGTATTTTTCTGCTATGGAAAAAGGAGATATTGAATATATCATTACCCGGAATATTGCTGATTATAAATTATCATCAATACCTGTATACTCATCTAATGAAATTTTACAACTACTATAAAAACTATAGCCATGCGAACAAACCATGAAATTGATTACAAAATTTACGGAGAAGAACTTCAGTTTGTAGAAATTGAACTCGACCCCAACGAAACCGCCATTGCCGAAAGCGGCGCCTTTATGATGATGGACAACGGCATTGAAATGCATACCATTTTTGGTGATGGCAGCCAGCAACAGGATAACAGTTTGCTGGGTAAACTTTTTAGTGCCGGTAAAAGATTGCTGGTAGGCGAAAGTTTATTTATGACCGCTTTTACGAACACGGGGCAAGGAAAAAAGAAAGTGAGTTTTGCCGCACCATACACAGGAAAAATTGTGGTGTTCGATCTGCAGCAGCTCGGTGGCAAGATCATTGCACAAAAAGATGCATTCCTGTGCGCTGCCAAAGGTGTAAGCATTGGTATTGAATTTCAGCGCAGACTGGGCACCGGCATTTTTGGCGGCGAAGGTTTTATTATGGAAAAACTGGAAGGCGACGGCTTCGCCTTTGCACATGCAGGCGGCTATGTGATTGAAAGAGAATTGCAACCCGGCGAAATTTTAAAGGTAGATACCGGTTGTGTGGTTGCCTACACCGCAGGTATTGATTTTGATGTGGAAATGGTACGTGGCATTAAAAACTGGATGTTTGGCGGCGAAGGTTTATTTTTTGCCAAACTAACCGGTCCGGGCAAAGTTTGGCTACAGAGTTTACCTATAAGCCGCCTGGCCGCCAGGTTACAGCAATACACTTATCACCGTAAAGAAGAAGGCAGCATTTTGGGCGGCCTCGGTAATTTACTGGATGGCAGAGAATAACGAATCGCTTTAAAAGATAGAAAAGACCGGTAAAATTTTGCCGGTCTTTTTTTGCAGTAACGTGCAAGGGAATATGTATTCTGTTTCAGGAGTAGGCTCGCCTATTGGGTTGGAGAGGCGGAGCTACTGAATCGGTTAAACTTTGTCAGGAAAAGCAACAGATACAAAAACATGTACATCGCATCTCACAAAAATAAATTAAGTATACCTTTAGGAACCTAACATACCTAAAATGTACAAAGTGACAAACGATGAAACAAAAACCAGAAAGGCTACATTTTCCAACGTCGTTTTTCAGGCACCGCTACTTATTGCCACATTTCAGGGTCTTTCTTTTGTTATGGAGACAGATGTTGAAACTGCACTCAAAATTTAAGGAAGTCTTAAGAACAGATAACTAACAGCTTTTTTGCCGGTTGTACTAAATAAAATTAAATGACTAAATCTTTGCAATTTCTTTCAGGCGGCGGAGAAATGGGCGCTTTAATGCGAACATACAACTGGGAATCTTCTACCCTGGACCCGGCAGATGAATGGCCACAAAGCCTGCGGACTACGCTTGGTATTTTGCTTAACTCCAAATTTCCGATGTTCCTATACTGGGGTGCCGACCTGGTTTGTTTTTACAACGATGCCTACCGCTTCAGCTTGGGTAATGATGGGAAGCACCCTTTACTATTGGGGATGAAGGGCGAAGAAGCCTGGCCTGAAACATGGCATATTGTAAAACCTCCAATTGATCAGGTGCTTAAAGGTGGTGAAGCCACCTGGAGTGAAGATCAGTTCGTTCCCATATATCGTGAAGGAGCACTGAAAGATGCCTATTGGACTTTCAGCTTTAGCCCGGTTAAAAACGAAAGCAATGTGACAGCAGGCGTATTTTTAACCCTCATCGAAACCACTGAAAAAGTAAACAATCTTAAAAATTTAATAGAAACCAATGATCAGTTAGGGTTTGCAATTGAAGCAACAGAGCTAGGCACCTTCGATTTAAATCCATTAACAAATAAATTTATTGCCAATAACCGGCTTAAAGATTGGTTTGGCCTGCCGCATGAAAGGGAGGTTGATCTTACCCTGGCAATAGATGTGATGGTTGAAAAAGACAGAAGCCGTGTTGCGAATGCTATACAAAAAACTTTACAATACGAATCGGGTGGGTTGTATGATATTGAATACAGTATACTGGATCCGTTAACAAAACAGGACCGTATTGTAAGAGCCAAGGGCCGGGCTTGGTTTGGAGATGATAAAAAAGCTTACCGTTTTAACGGAACGCTGTAGGATGTTACAGAACAGTCAATTGCCAAAATAAAATTAGAAGAAAGCGAAGAGCGTTTCCGCAATCTCATATTACAGGCACCGGTGCTCATTACCACATTTGAGGGCCCTTCTAATAGAGTAACAACAATTAATAAAAAAGCGCTTGAAGTTTTGGGAAAATCTTACGGGCAGGTAATCAACAAACCGTTGTTTGAAGTGTCGCCTGAAACGGAAGATGGGTTAAAAACTATATTCACGAATATATATGATACCGGGGAAGCCTTTATTGCCAACGAATACATGGTTCAACTTAAACGCCCGGGAAAACCCGAAACCGCTTATTTCAATTCGGTGTATCAGCCATTGCGTGATGCGGATTATAAAATTTACGGCATTATATCCATAGGAACGGAAGTAACAGAAACTGTAAATGCCCGCAAACAAATAGAAGAAAGTGAAAAGCGTTTCAGCAATATCCTCTCTCAATCTATTATGGCCATTGGGATTTTAAAAGGAACTGATATGGTAGTAACCTTTGCCAACGATCCGATTATAGCTACCTGGGGGAAAGGGGGGAATATAATTGGAAAGCCTCTTTTTGAAGTGTTGCCTGAATTAAGAAGCCAGGGATTTCCAGAATTGCTTCACCAGGTTTATACTACAGGAGTACCTTATTATGGATACGAAGTAAAAGCCACCCTCATACGCAACGGGAAAGAAGAAGACGTTTATTATAATTTTGTATATCAACCCTATACTGAAGTTGACAATAGTATAACTGGCATTACTATACTTGCCACCGATGTAACCGAACAGGTGTTGGCAAAAAAGCAAATTGAAGCAGGCGAAAAGCGTTTCAGCAATATGCTTATGCAATCTCTCATGGGAATTTGCATATTTGAAGGCCCCGAAATGGTGGTTGCATTTGCTAATGAACCCATTCTTACAATGTGGGCAAAAGAAAATGTGATCGGCAAATCCTTGTTAGAATTTCTGCCCGAAGTAAAAGACCAGATCTTTCCAAAATTGCTGCTGGATGTTTATACTACCGGAGTAGCTTTTGCAACAAACGAAATCAGAGCCATTATCAATCGCAACGGGAAAGAGGAAGAATGTTATTTCAATATAATTTACCAACCCTACAGGGATGTGGATGATGCTGTTACTGGCATTACCGTATTCGCAACCGAAGTAACCGAATCTGTGTTTGCAAAAAGACAAATTGAAGCAAGCGAAAAACGTTTCAGCAATATCCTGTCGCAATCGCTTATGGCAATCGCTATTTTTAAAGGACCCGAAATGGTAGTCGAATTTGCCAATGAGCCAATGATCAATGTGCTTGGAAAAGGCAATGCAGTACTTAACAAACCCCTACTGGAGGGAGTGCCCGAATTAAAAGACCAGGTATTTCCGCAATTGCTTGCTGATGTTTACACTACCGGAGTTGCTTACGAAGGAATCGAAACTAAAGCCATTTTGGTACGCAACGGAATACCTGTAGATGCTTATTTTAATTTTGTGTATCAGCCTTACCGGGATGTGGATGATACCATTACGGGTATAACCGTGCTTGCGACCGATGTAACTCAACAGGTGCACGCAAAAAAACAAATTGAAGAAAGCGAAAAGCGTATCAGTAATATCCTTTCGCAATCCATTATGTCAATCGGTATTTTAAAAGGAGCAAATATGGTAGTGACTTTAGCGAACGAACCGCTGCTTAAAATCTGGGGGAAAGGACCTGAAATAATAGGCAAGCCCTTGTTTGAGGTGATGCCAGAATTAGCAAGCCAGGCGTTCCCAAAGCAATTAAACGATGTTTTTACAACGGGAATACCGTACACATTCAACGAAAACAGGGCTATCCTGATGAACAACCGCATATCCGAAGAGCGTTTTTTCAGTGTTGTTATTCAACCTTATACCGAAGTAGATAATACGATCTCTGGCGTAACGGTTATTGGCACGGAGGTAACCGATTATGTGCAGGCAAAAAAGCAAATTGAGGAAAACGAAGCGGAACAAAAAAAATTGGCAAGCCAATTAAAATTGGCCACAGATTCGGCCAACATTGGCATTTGGTCTCTCGACGTGGTATTATCGAAATTGCAGTGGTCTGAAACGCATAAAATGATGTGGGGATATAATGCCCCTTATCAAGACGTCACTTATGAAGACTGGCATAAAGCGATTTTGCCGGAAGATAAAAAATTGGCTTTCAAAAAAATAGAAGAGTCGAAGGTTAATCATAGCATTTATGATGTAGAATATAGGATACATAAAGCTGATGATCATGATATCCGCTCGATACGTTCTGTAGGAAAATATTATTATAACGATGAAGGCGAAGCAGAAACACTTACCGGGATTAGTATTGATATTACCGAACAGAAACAGGCTCAGGAGAAAATTACGGAAAGTGAAAAGCAATTTCGGATTTTTGCCGACAACATTCAAAACCTTGCATGGATTGCCAATGCCGACGGCTGGATTTATTTTTACAACCAGCAATGGTATGATTACACCGGAACCACACTTAAAGAAATGGAAGGATCGGGATGGCAAAAAGTGCATCACCCCGATAAAGTTGAACAAGTAAGTAAGTTTTTAAAAGAAGCATGGAAAAAAGACGAACCTTTTGAGATAACCTGCCGGCTTCGCAGGGATGATGGGGAATATCGTTGGTTTCTCACCCGTGGCTATCCTGTAAAAGATGCCTACGGAAATATTGAGCGATGGATAGGAACCAATACGGATATTCATGAGCAGAAAACAAAGGAGCAGCAAAAAGATGACTTTATCAGTATTGCAAGCCATGAAATGAAAACGCCTTTAACTACTGCCAAAGGGTATCTTGAATTATTGCAACTGCAGTTAAGCGAAGAAGACCAAACTGCTTTGTTATACGCCAGTAAAGCTAATGGGGCAGTAGAAAGGCTGAACAGTTTAGTTACAGAATTATTAGATGCCAGTAAAATACAAAATGGAAAACTGGATTATAATATAACCACGTTTGATTTTAATGAAATGATGGATGATGCCATTGGAAACATTCAGCTTACTGCAAAAAATCATACCATACAAAAAACCGGAAATAGTGTACATCAAATAAAAGGCGATAAAGAGAGGCTGCAGCAGGTAATGATTAATTTATTAAGCAATGCTGTAAAATATTCTCCCGATGGCGAGAAAGTATTTATTAAAGTGGAAGAACAACATGGAAACATTCAGGTATCAGTTCAGGATTTTGGTGTGGGTATGTCAAGTCAGCATTTAGATAAAGTATTTGACAGGTATTACCGGGTTGAGGAACATGCAGTCCATTTTCAGGGATTGGGTATCGGGCTTTATATATCCAGCAATATTATACAAAGGCACGAAGGTAAAATGTGGGTAGACAGTGAACCTGGTAAGGGAAGTATTTTTTATTTTACGTTACCATTAAATTATTGAAAGAAAAGTTCTTTATTTACATCGATTAATCAATATGAAAAAAAATATCCTTATTTACGATGATGATGAAGAGATTTTACTTTTATGTAAAGCTATCTTATCAAGGTATGATTATGTTGTAGAAACTTTATCAAAGTGCGAAAATATTCTAACCGATATTCAAACATTTAATCCTCATATTATTCTTATGGATTTATGGATTCCCCAAATTGGTGGTGAAAAAGCTATTGAAATTATGAAGCAAAATGAAAGTACTAAACAAACACCTGTTTTAATATTTTCTGCCAATGCAGATATTAAGGACATCAGTAAAAAAGTACATGCAGATGGTTATATAGAAAAGCCTTTTACAGTCAGCAATTTCATCGAAACTATACAAAAACATATAATCTAATCAATATTTTAGGTTGACTCAAATAGCGCTGGACTATTGAAGCGGCTGGTTGATAACGGTTAAATCAGTCAGAATGTGTGAGGGATTTAAAAGCATAGATTCTCTGTTTCGCCAAAGCCTGGTAAATTACGCTTACATTCTTTTGCAACATCCCCAACTAATACCATCTTTATTTATTAAACCCAGATTTCAACTGAATCTGGGTTAAATAGTCCGAAGGATTATGCGTAAATATTAGATGGCCCCGTCACAGCGGGGTACTGATAGAAACCTGTTTTGGACTATTTACCGGTATAATCGGTATAATTTCTATCTTGTGCATCTAAAAAATTAAACCATGAAAAAATTAATAGCTTTTGCATTTTTTGCAGCTTCATTAATAGCTGTTCAGTCAACCAATGCCCAAACGGTTGATGAAATTATTGCCAAACATCTTACAGCCCTGGGTGGCAAGGACAAATTATTAAGCCTTAATACTATAAAAATGTTGGGTGGCATGAGCATACAAGGTACCGATGTATCCTTAACCCTTACCAAACAGAACAATGTAGGTTCCCGCACTGATATTGAAGTTATGGGTAGCAGCAATTACCAGATTGTAACTCTTGCTAAAGGCACTGTTTTTATGCCCGTGCAGGGCATGACAGACCCACAAGCTATGCCAGCTGATCAATTAAAGGTCGCACAAACACAGTTGGATTTGCAATCGCCTTTTTTAAATTACAAGGAAAAGGGAAGCACAGTTGAATTGGATGGTACCGAAAAAATTGGCGAAGAGGATAACTACAAATTAAAAGTTACTTTTAAAAATGGGTTGGTTACCACTTTTTTTATCGGCGCTAAAAATAACATGCTTAATAAAAGCAGGGGTAAGCGGACTATTAATGGCGAAACAAAAGATATGGAAACTACATACAGCGATTATAAAAAAAATGGGGATGGATATATGTTTGCATATGCAATAAGCGGGCCTACCGGCGATATTAATTTTGATAAAATAGACACGAATATTAAGTTAGACCCATCAATTTTTAACTAAAACAAAACTTTCACTTTTGTTGGTCAATGTACTTTACCCAGTACCAACATCGGCGGAGTTTTCAATCGTATTTATATTGGCCAGGCAGGTAGCCTGGCCTTTTTATAAAAAATATTTGTTTCTGTAAATTTATTAATCGTATATTTGCGATATAAGATAAAAGATGACTAAAAAGCAACATTGGGAAAAAGTATTTATCACTAAACAAGTTGATGAAGTAAGCTGGTATCAGCAAAAGCCTCAGCAATCGCTGGACTTTGTGCAGCAACTGGCTTTGCCAAAAACAGCCGCTATTATTGATATTGGCGGTGGCGATAGTTTTTTGGTTGATCATCTTTTACAAATGGGCTTCTGCAATATTACGGTGCTGGATATTTCTGCTACAGCAATTAATAAAGCAAAACAAAGACTGGGCAATAAAGCAGCCTTGGTTAAATGGGTGGTGTCGGATATACTTGAATTTAAGAGTAGTGTAAAGTTTGATTGCTGGCACGACAGGGCGGCCTTTCACTTTTTAACGACTGCAGACGAAGTGAATGCATACCTGGCAATTGCGCAACAGCATCTTACCTCTGAAGGGAAATTAATCATTGGCACATTCTCTACCGATGGACCGGAAAAATGCAGTGGGCTGCCCGTAATGCAATACAATGAAAATATATTGACATTTACCTTGCAAAAATGGTTTAAAAAAATCAGGTGCATCACAACAGACCACATTACGCCGTTTAAAACAATTCAAAATTTTCTATTCTGTAGTTTTCAAAAAATAAGTATTTAAGATGGCCATTCATAAAAAAGAAGCATTTGCACAAAAGGAACAAGACCTGGCTGCTTTTGCAAAATCAATTGCACATCCTGCCCGTATTGCAATTTTAAAAATGCTGGCGCAGCACAACGGTTGCATTTGTGGCGAAATAGTAGAAGTGTTGCCACTCTCTCAATCCACCGTAAGCCAGCATTTAAAAGAATTAAGAAATGCAGGGCTTATTGACGGAAGTATAGACGGGCCAAGAAGCTGCTATTGTATTAACTGGAAAGCATTTGAAAAATTCAACAGCGAGTTCAGCTTTCTTTTTAATAAGATGAAAGATCAGAACGAGAAAGCCTGTTGCTAAGCACCCTGAAGGGTATGAAAAGAGGGAAGAGTAGTTAGGAGATTAAACCAAACTAATGCTTAACAAAAAGATGTATTTAATTTATTAACTGCCAACTCCCAGTTCCCTCTTCTTTGGAGAGGGGTTGGGGTGAGGTCCAAAAACTACACCATGAACAACGAAACACAAATTAAAGAACTTGTAAAAGAAAAGTATGCTGCCATTGCGGAACAAAGTCTTACACAGAATGCTACTTCCTGCTGCGGAGCCACCTCATCCTGCTGTGGCGATGAAGTGTATAACATCATGAGTGATGACTATACCAAAATGGAAGGTTACAATGCAGATGCAGACCTTGGTTTGGGCTGCGGCCTGCCAACCGAATTTGCAAAAATTAAAGCAGGCGATACGGTTATTGATTTGGGAAGTGGTGCCGGTAACGATGCTTTTATTGCCCGTAAAATTGTTGGGGAAAACGGAAAGGTTTTGGGTATTGATTTTACCGAAGCCATGATTAACAAAGCCAGAACCCATGCCGAAAAGCTGAGTTTTAACAATGTTGAATTCAGGTTGGGCGATATTGATGATATGCCTGTTACCAGCAATTATGCAGATGTAATTGTAAGCAACTGTGTTTTAAACCTCGTACCCAACAAACATAAAGTGATCAGTGAAATTTTCAGGGTGTTGAAGCCCGGTGCTCATTTCTCTATTTCTGATATTGTGCTGGAAGGTGCACTGCCTTCAAAATGGAAAGAAGTGGCAGAATTGTATGCTGGCTGCGTAAGCGGTGCCATACAAAAGCAGGTTTACCTGGAAATGATTGAAGCGGCAGGTTTTAAAAACATCTTACTGCAAAAAGAAAAGGAAATTATTATACCCGATGATATTTTGAAAAATTATTTATCAGAAGCTGAAATTGCTGACTACAAAAAAGGGAACACAAAAATTACCAGCATTACTGTGTATGCCGATAAGCCAGGTAAAGATGAAAGAAATTGCTGCGAGCCGGGAAGCGGATGTTGTTAATCTAACTACGGTGAGTCACTCCGCTGGGTAGCGGATGGCTCACCGCAAAATACTATATCATGAAAAAGAAACTACTTTTTGTTTGTATAGAAAACAGCAACCGTTCTCAAATGAGCGAGGCATTTGCCAAAATATTAGGTGGCGAGAATGTAGAAGCCTATAGTGCAGGCAGTAGACCCAGCGGCATTGTAAACCCCAAAGCCATAGCGGCCATGAAGGAACTTGATTACGATTTAAGCATCCATGACAGCAAAAGTCTGGATGAAGTAAAAACGTTTGCACCCTTTGATGCAGTTGTAACCATGGGTTGTGGCGATGCCTGCCCCTGGATGCCCGCCAAACAATTTATTGACTGGCAGATACCCGACCCAAAAAATATGGAGCCGGAACAGTTTAATGAAGTAAGAGATTTTATTGGCGAGCAAGTGAAAAATCTGCTGGCGGTATTAAAATAAAAAAAGGCCGTTCAAAAATTTTGAACGGCCTTTTCCTTAAAAAATATGCTTATCTCTTATTAAGTTTGGCCAATAATCTTAATATTTCCAGGTATAACCAAACAATGGTTACCAGTAAACCAAAAGCTCCGTACCATTCCATGTATTTGGGTGCACCCATTTCTACACCTTTCTCTATCATGTCAAAATCCAGCAGTAAATTCAGCGCAGCTAGTGCAACCACAAAAACTGAAAATCCAATTCCAAGCGGAGTGCTTTGAAAAACAAATGAAGGGGCATTTACGCTGAAAGCCGACAATCCCCAGCAAACAAGGTAAAATATAGCGATACCTGCTGTGGCAATCATGATGACTGATTTAAAGCGCTGCGTAACTTTTATAATTTGAAATTTATACAACAGGTACATCGCAACAACAACCGAAAAGGTTAGTCCCACAGCCTGCATAACAATACCCGAATATCCGCCGGAATAACCGCCCTGCCTGCTGGCAACAGCATATTCAAAATAGGCAGAAACGGCACCAACGAACAAGCCTTCAAGCAATGCATAAACAGGCGCTAAAAACGGGCTCCATTGTTTTTTAAAAGCAATCACTAACGCCACGCCCAGGCCGCCAAAAGCACCCACCAACACAAGAGTCATGGCATTACCACCTTCCACAGCTTCTTTCCAGCTATAGTAAGCAGTGGCCAGCGTCATTAAAAATAATATACCAAATTTTTGCATGGTGCCGTTCACCGTCATGGCATTTTCATGCGTTACCACCTGGTCAAGTACTGTATCCTTAAATCTTTTTTCAGATAAGGCAGGATTTCCTGATTTAAATAAGTCCATTTTTTATAAAATTTAGAGGATAAAAATAAGTATAATTCTGCTGTAATTCTGTTACGGCTTAAAAATTAACATTGGTTAGTAAAAGCCTCTGTTAAACTAGGGAGTTATTTGATTGCCAAGCCGGGATATTAAATCTTTAGGTGCTTTCCAGCTATATTTTTTGTAGATCTGTATTTTTATATTTTCTTCCTTTTCTTTGTCACCAAAATCGGCTTGCCTGCTTTTTAATAATTTGGATATTTCGTAAGACATATGGAAGGATGGAAATGCTTTTTCTGCATTATTAAACTGGCTCCTCGCGACAGCAAAATTGTCATTTATAATACCTTCAAAACCGGCTCTTTCAAAAGCTAAGGCATTTTTCTCGGGATCACTAATACTTTTCTGTATTACAGCTTCCGAATTTTCGTACCTTGAAATTAACCTGTGTAAACTGTCGGGCAAATTTTTTGGTTTTATTTCACTTACAATTTTTTGAGCAATTTCATTCTGCGATTGAAAGATATTCTTTAACGAATCAATCTTATTTCTTTGCCTTACAACATCTGCTTTTTCCACAGCCAACTCTTTTCTTTGCTGCTCTAATCTTTTAAATTCAACACCTAAATAAACAGCAGAACCAACCATCAGGCTTAAAAAAATTAATATTATTATATTTTTATTCATCCAAGTTAAGTTTAATGAGATTTTTTATTGTAAGTAAAAGCTGCAAAACTGCCAAAGAAAACACCGCTGCCCATTATGCTGTTAAATTGTTTGGTTTCTTTTTCAAACAAAAGCGAATAAAAAGTAAAAACAAGTGCCCCGATTATTGCAGCTATAATTACATAGGTAACAATTTTGTCTGAGAGTTTTTTTGGTTCGTCATCACCAATCTTTGCTTCAATGTATGCCTGTTGCAGGTGTAGTGATAAATTCTCGCAATATTTACTTATCGCTATACTTTTACTTGCCTGCGACAGAATTTCGGCCTTACTCAGATCCGAAAAGGAAAAATTCGGAATGTCGGGTAGTCCATATTCGGCGCCTTTTGGCTTAAAGAACTGAATAGCAGCCAGGTCTTGCCAGGTATCAATTTTACAATTGCCAAAGTAAACGGGTAATATTAAAACATTGTTATAGCGGTTTAATAGCTCCTTAAACTCCGATTCTAATATATATCTGGATGCAAAAAAATTATCAGACACACAGAGTATTGCGATTTTACAATTGTTTAATTTCTTTTGAATATAAGCATGCCAGTTTGTACCAACCGGTATTCCGGAGTCTTCCCATGCATCAAAAATAAAAAAATCTGACTTGTTAAGTGCTTCTTTAATGGCCGGCCTGAACACATTAAAGCTTTCATCATCTTTATGAGCATAAGAAATAAATAATTTTACATGTACCATTATGTGTACAACTTTTAGCAAAGTGAATTTAATACATTTAAAACAATTTTCATAACAAATGGCTTTTTAGATTTCCTTCCGAATCCATGTATTATATTTGCCCTTATGGAACAGTTGTTACAAGAAATGGAAGCTTTAAGAACAGAAATCGCAGCGTTTAATGATACCGATGCTGAAGCCTTTCGCATTAAATACCTGGGCTCCAAAGGTTTGGTAAAAGCCATCATGGGCGAAATGAAAAATGTAGCTGCCGAAAACAAGAAAGAAGCCGGCCAATTGCTAAACGAGTTTAAGCTTTTTACAGAAGCAAAATACGAGGAGCTTAAAGCAGCTTCTCACCACTCACCACTCACCACTTACGAAATTGATCTCTCTTTACCGGCAGACTTTTTACCCCTCGGCAGCCGCCATCCTATCAGTATTGTAAAAAATAAGATCATATCTATTTTTCAAAGGCTTGGTTTTGCAGTTGCAGAAGGCCCCGAGATTGAAGACGACTTCCATAATTTTACCGCTCTTAATTTACCAGAAAATCATCCTGCAAGGGATATGCAGGACACGTTTTATATTTCTCAAAATCCCGATTGGCTTTTGCGCACGCATACCAGCAGTGTGCAGGTTCGTGAAATGCAGAAAGGCAAATTGCCCATCCGCATTATTTGCCCGGGCCGTGTGTACCGTAATGAAACGATCAGTGCAAGGGCGCATTGCTTTTTTCACCAAGTAGAGGGTTTGTACATTGCCGAAAATGTTTCTTTTGCCGACCTGAAGCACACGCTTTATTTCTTTGTGCAGGAAATGTTTGGTAAAGATTTTAAGGTGCGTTTTCGCCCGAGTTATTTTCCTTTTACTGAGCCAAGTGCCGAAATGGATATTAGTTGTTTAATATGCGGCGGCGAAGGGTGCAGCGTATGCAAAAAGACCGGATGGGTCGAAATTTTAGGCTGCGGTATGGTGCATCCCAATGTGCTGGATAATTGCGGAATCGACAGCAATAAATACACCGGCTTTGCATTTGGCATGGGTATCGAAAGAATTACCATGTTAAAATACCAGATAAAAGACCTCAGGCTTTTTAGCGAGAATGATGTACGCTTTTTAAAACAATTTACTTCGGCGGTATAGCTATTTTCTAACCCCGGTTACCAAATTCTATTCGGTGCATAATACGCATGTATCTGCAATACTGATAATTATATAACATCCCTCTTTGCCTTTGGCATCATAATTGAAAAGGTAGCTTTAATGAGTTTGGTGGATTAAAGCATGTCATCGGCAATAAAAATAAATTTATGAAATTAAGAAGTAGATTTTACGGTGTAATCACTTTGTTGGTTATAGTGGCTTTTGGATCCTGCTCGGTATCAAAAGAAGCAAGAAGTATAAAAAGCAGCATTAACGGAAACTGGGTGCTTCAAACTGTAACTGTCGAAGGTATTACCGGCGTGGTGAAAACCACGGTATTTAACGAGGCTGATCTTAGCTGCTTTATTGGAAGTGAATGGAATTTTGTTTCAAACAACAGCATGGGCAGTTATACACTGGTTGATAAAAGCAAAAACTGTACGTCGTTAAAACGTTTTATCCGCTGGTCGATATTTGAACCAAAAGATGCTGCAAAGGAGTTTCAGTTTAAAAGGCTTGACGATAAGAAAAATGCGATGGATAATGGAGATGGTTACCGGTTAATAGTTACAGAGTACAGCGAAAATAATTTAAAATTAAGATCGGATATAGTTTTTGAAGGACGTAATAGTGCGATCATTTACAATTTTGTAAAAAATTAAATCAAGTAAAACGGAATTTTATGAAAAAGATATTTGGAAATACAAGTTTAATATTGGCTGTTATTATGTTGATGGCATCTGGATGCAGCACGGTTAAAAAAACAAATAAGCAACAAAGAGGTGCTGTAATAGGTGCCGCAGGCGGTGCGGTAATTGGCGGCGTAATCGGCAATAATGTGGGTAAGGGAAATACAGTGCTGGGTGCTATTATAGGCAGTGTAATTGGTGGCGTTGCCGGCGGTGTTATCGGAAATAAGATGGACAGGCAGGCAGAAAAAATTAAAAATGAAATCCCGGGAGCCGAAGTGCAAAGGGTAGGGGAAGGCATTATTGTAACCTTCAACGAAAAAAATCCGGATGGTTCAAAAATGGGAGTCTATTTCGATTTTGATAAATCTGATATTACTGCCAATTCAAAACTTGCGCTGGATAAACTGGTACAGATATTTAAAGAATACCCTGAAACAAATTTATTGGTAGAAGGACATACGGATGATAAAGGAGGAGACGCTTACAATCTTTCTTTGTCTGAACGTAGGGCAATGGCTGTTGGCAATTACTTAAAAGCCAATAACATTTTATCATCAAGATTAACCATAAAGTGGTATGGAGAAACACAACCTAAGGTAGAGAATACCAGCGATGGAAATCGTGCTGAAAACAGGCGGGTAGAGTTTGCCATTACAGCAAATGACAAAATGAAAGAAGAAGCTAAAAAAGAAGCCGTAGGAAAATAATTTTCTTTTTGAAACTATAAAAGCATCGCTGTTTATTTATAAACAACGATGCTTTTTATTTTACCGTTTAATGCCTGGCAGAAAGTAGATGATAAATAATATCTTTACTTATGATTAATACAATTTGCGTTATTGGCGCCGGAACGATGGGCAGCGGCATTGCCCAAACAGCAGCGCAAAGCGGCTTCTATACCTTGTTATTCGACATTAATGCCCAAATGCTGGAGAAGGCCAAAGAGGCAATCGGAAAAAGTCTGCAGTTTTTGGTTGATAAGGAAAAAATTTCTGTAGAAGAAAAAGAAAGCATCTTTCAAAGAATACGTTTTGTAACCGATACCAATGATTGCCTGGCGGATATAATTATTGAAGCCATTATTGAAAAAGTTGATGCAAAAGTTGCCATCTTTAACCAACTGGCAGAGGTAAATCACTCCGAAGTGATTTTTGCTACAAACACTTCGTCTTTGTCGGTTTCCGAAATTCAGGCAAGGGTGCAGCAGCCACAAAGAGTGGTTGGCATGCATTTCTTTAACCCGGCACAGGTAATGAAATTAGTTGAAGTAGTTAAAGGAAACCAAACCCTTGATGCTGTTGCCCAAACCGTTTACGACCTTTGTTTGCAAATGAAAAAAACTCCCGTAATGTGTAAAGATGCACCGGGTTTTATTGTAAATCGTGTTGCCCGGCATTACTACCTGGAGGCAATGAAACTAGTAGAAAGCAATATTGCAACGATAGAGAATGTTGACGAAATAATGGAAGCGTCTGGTTTTAAATTGGGGCCTTTCAAATTAATGGATTTGATTGGCAACGATATTAATCTTGCTGTATCGCAGTCTTTGTATGAAGCCTGCAATCAAGCGGAGCGTTTTAGACCATCTGTATTGCAAATTGATAAAGTAGAAAAAGGAGAACTGGGAAAAAAAACGAAGAAAGGATTTTATGAGTACAATGGATAATTGATAATGAAATAATGGATAATTCCTTAAAGCAAAATCATTTTCAGTTATTAAAGCAGTAAATTAAGAAAGAAAACACCGGCATCCTAAAACATTATCAATTATCCATTAAAAAATTATCCATTAAAAATGATTTTAGTAACCGGTGGCGCAGGTTTATTGGGAAAAGAATTAATTACACAATTACTGCTGCAAGGTAAACAGGTAAGAGCCATATACAACAAAACAGAGCTTCCCAACTTTCATAATGATAATCTGCAGCAGGTGCAATGTGATATTTTGGATGTTGTTGGATTGGAAGAAGCCATGAATGCTGTTGAACAGGTATATCATTGTGCAGCCATCGTTAGTTTTAATCCAAGGCGCAGGCAGGAGATGTTTAAAATAAATATTGAAGGCACGGCAAATGTAGTGAATGCGGCACTGGATGCAGGCGTAAAAAAAATGGTTTATGTAAGTTCGGTTGCGGCGCTCGGGCGCATCAGGGAGAATGAACCCATTAATGAAACCATGAATTGGACGGAAGAAACCAGCAACAGTGCATACGGGCAAAGCAAGTACCTGGCCGAAATGCAGGTGTGGCGTGGCATTGGCGAAGGGCTGGATGCAGTGATGGTTAACCCGGTAATTATATTGGGGGCCGGCGACTGGAATGGAGGCTCGTCGCAGATTTTTAAAACTGCGTATGATGAATTTCCCTGGTACACCGATGGCAGTACGGGCTTTGTTGACGTGCGTGATGTGGTTAAAGCAATGATTGAATTGATGAACAGTAATGTATCAGCAGAACGTTTTATTGTTAGTGCCGAAAATAAAACCTATGCCGAGGTGTTTAATTTAATGGCAAATGCATTCGGTAAAAAACCTCCTTATAAAAAAGTAACACTGCTACTTGCAAAAATTGTGTGGCGGATGGAGGCAATTAAAAGTTTTTTTACAGGTAAAGACCCACTCTTAACCAAAGAAACTTCCGCAACGGCAATGGCAAAAGTTACCTTTGATAACAGTAAGCTAAAGAAATTCCTGCCCGGCTTTTCTTATCGTAAAATTGAAAGTACCATTGCTGATACCTGCATCGCATTACAACAAAATATTAACAGCAGGTAATTTACTTTCGCATAATAAGTGCATCATACATGCTTAAAAACATAAAATGAAGAAAAGCGTACTCTTTCTATTAATTGCTTTTGGTTCCGTAGCCTCTTTCTCACAAACGGGCTACAGCATCAGTGGTAAAATAATTGATGCTGAAACCAAACTCACATTGCAGGGTGCATCAGTATTCGCCGAAAATACAACACTTGGTACAGCAACAAACGATCATGGATATTTTAACTTAAGCCTGCCCAATGGCGGCTACAACATTGTGGTTACTTTTACCGGTTATCAAACAGAAACAAAAAGAGTTACGGCAGGCGATGCCGGCAATAATGATATTGTAATTGAAATAAAGAAAAAAGAAAAGTCGCTTGAAGAATTTGTAGTAAAGTCAACATCGGAGGTCGCTGATGGACTGCAGAAGTATGGTGATTTCTTTTTAGAAAACTTTATTGGTAAAACTACCAACAGTAAACAATGCTATATTAAAAACAAAGAGGCGTTAAAGTTTTTTTATTACCGCCGGTCAAAGCGCCTGAAAATACTGGCAACAGAGCCGCTTGAAATTGTAAACGATGCATTGGGTTACACTATTAAATATCAACTGGATTCTTTTGTACATGAATACAATACAGAGACAAGCCTTTATTCGGGTTATCCATTATTCCAGGAGATGCAGTCTGCCGAAGCCGCCCAGCTTGAAAAATGGAATGCAGCACGCAAAACGGCTTACAACGGATCCATACTTCATTTCATGCGCAGCATGTATCAAAAAAAATTAAAGGAAGAAGGTTTTGAAATTCAGTTTATCGTAAAAAATGCAGAAAAGGAAACAGCGATACCGTTGAAAAACTTTTATGGCGCAGTTAATTATTTGCTTGATGACAGCACGAATGTAGTGGAGATTTTGCCCAGGCAAAAAGATGTAGCGGTTATCTATAAAAACGAAACATCGCCAGGTTTATACCTTGAAGAAAATCCGGAAGCACCGGCAAAATTTCAGCTTTCTGTACTTTCTTTTTTACCCAATGAAACTTTAGATATTGAGCAAAATGGATTTTATTTTGAGCAAAACGATATTACCATAACCGGTTATTTAGGTTGGGAGAAAGTGGCTGATATGGTGCCGTATGATTATAATTTTTCTGGAAAACCTGCGCCTGCAAAGAAAGTAGAAGTAGTAGTGCCGGTAGCTGCAGAGCCTGCAATACCTATGATAGATATTACCAAAGCAAAGGAAAGCCTGTTAACTGAACACACCTGGAAAGTTGAAGAGAGCAGGGTAATTGATGGAAATAGTATGCAGTATTACAAAAGAGGCGTACAGGAAAACACAATCAACTTCGATAATGATTTTTATAAATTCAATACTGATAATACAGGCATCTATACTTTCAACGGGCAGGACTATAAATTTACCTGGAAATACCTGGATGCAGAAAAAGCACAAATAGGAATGATTATTTTATATCCAACCCCATTAAGAGTTACACTCGAAAATGTAACTGTAACTGCCACATCATTCAAATACACCCGCCTGCAAAAAGTCAACGGGTTAAATTTTGTGGCAATAGAATCAAGAACTATAAAATAAATAAGCGTAAATCATTTGCCCATCACTTTTTCCCATAACTCCGGTATCCTTTTTACCCAAACCAATTCCTTTGTTTTTATCCTGGCCTCCTGTATCGGTGACCCTAGATAAGTTTTGCCACCTTCCACATCGTTACCAACACCACTTTGCCCATATATCACCGCACCTGCTCCAATGGTAAGTGTTTTACTTACCCCAACCTGCCCCCAAAGAGTTACGCCATCTTTCAGCGTTACTACACCTGCAATACCTACCTGGGCTGCAATAAGGCAGTTTTTACCAATCACCGTATCATGGCCAATATGGATCATGTTATCCATCTTGGTGCCTGTGCCGATGATGGTGTCGTGGCTAACACCTCTGTCAATGGTACAGCCTGCTCCAATTTCAACATGATCTTCAATAATAACACGGCCGCAACTGGGCATTTTTTTGTACCAGCGTTCACGGTCTTTTTTAGTGTTATAATAAAAGGCATCGCTGCCTATAACGGTGCCAGCCTGAATGACTACATTATCACCAATAATACAATGGTCCATAATGCATACACTGGGATGAATGATACTGTTTTTTCCGATACTTACATGATTGCCAATAAAAGCACCCGGATAAATAAAACTTCCTTCGCCAATCACTGCGGAATCGCTGATCATTTTTTGAGATGGTTCAAAAGGACGAAAGTGATTTGCAATTTTACAATACGCTTCAAATGGATTGTCAACAATCAGCAACGCTTTTCCTTCAGGTACATTTGTTTCTTTATTGATGATGATAAAACTTGCAGCACTGTTTAAACACTTGTCGTAATATTTTGGATGGTCAACAAAAACAAGATCACCTTTTTCAACCTTGTGTATTTCATTAATACCGGTTGCGGATTCTTTTGTGTTACCTACTAATTTTGCATCGATGAATTCAGCGATCCATTGCAGGGAAACAGGAGATGGAAATTGCATAATCAAAAATTTCAGCAAAGGTACATCGCTTTGTATTTATCCGCTTTTATCATAAAAACTTTAAAAAAGGCATTTACGCACTTGATTTTGGTATTTTTTTAAAATCTTTTTTAAAGAAAAACGAGACCGAATAAAGCTAAAATAATGGTTGCACTTGTTAAAATATGAAGTCGAAAATAAACTCTAGACTTTTTATGACAGTGAAAACGCTTCTTCTGTAATATAGATGAACAAAGGGTTTCATTGCATCTGTTTTTGTTGTTGTGATAAAATGGAAAGGGATAGAATTTTTGCTGTTCATTTTTTTTAGCTAAATGTTTAAGAAAAATGCCTACCCTTATCCACAGCCGTATTTAAAATGTGAATAAAATAATCCCTGATTTCTTTTTTGTTAGCAAAAATTATTTTTAATATTGTGTAAGGAATTTTGTTCCTGGTACTTACTAACCCATATATATATTAGAGCCTGACTGTTAAAAGTCGGGCTTTATTTTTTTATGGATGTTCTTGAATGCGAAAATTTAACAGATGAAAATTTACGAAGTACAGCAAAATGATTTTTGCATCAGCACAGACAAAAGCAAACTTGACATTAAATTCATTCACGATTATTTATGTAACGAGAGTTATTGGGCAAAAAATATTCCGGTTCAAACTGTCAAAAAAAGTATCGAAGGCTCTTGTTGTTTTGGTTTGTATGCAAATGGAAATTCAATTTTAAAGCAGGTCGGTTTTGCAAGAGTGATTTCTGACTATGCAACCTTTGGTTACCTGGCGGATGTTTTTATTATTGAATCTCATCGTGGAAAAGGTCTCTCAAAATGGATGATGCAGACAATTATGAATTGCCCTGATTTGCAAGGACTGCGCAGGTGGTTATTGGCAACCAAAGATGCACATCGTTTGTATTTGCAATTTGGTTTTTCTGCACTAGATAAACCCGAACGCATAATGGGTTTTAAACCATTTGAAGCATACCCTGAAACCAACTGATAATTATATCCTTAACTTGCACCCTAAAATTTGATACATGCTTAAATCAATGACCGGTTTTGGAAGAGCGGAACAAACTGTAAATGAAAAAACTTTTTTAGTAGAGATAAAGGCGCTTAACGGCAAGCAATTTGAATTGCAACTTAGATTACCACCTCTGTTGAGACCCTATGAGTTTGAAATACGCAACACACTGCAGGAGCACCTGATCCGTGGTACCATTGATTGTATGGTAATCATTAAACAAAACGGGACATCCAAGCCGGTTAATATCAATACCGACCTGATAAAAGCCTATTATACCCAGATAGAGACTTTAGCAGGCGAACTTAAAATTGATACAAACTCTGTATTGAGTGCGTTGTTACGTTTGCCGGAAGTGGTAACACCAACCAATGACATTTTAAGTGAGGGAGACTTTGCCGACTTTAGTAAAGTATTGCTGGAAGCATTAGCTAACTTAAACCAGCATCGTAGCGATGAAGGGGCTGTGCTGGAAAAAGATATGTTACTCCGCATAAGCAATATTAAAGAACAGGAGGAAGCCATCCTTGTTTTTGAACCCAACCGTAAAAAGCGGATTAAGGATGAAATAAATCAGTTGCTTGAAAAACATGTAGGCAAAGAGAATATTGATAATAACCGCATGGAGCAGGAATTGATCTACTATATGGAGAAGATTGATATTCATGAAGAGCAGATCAGGCTTCGCCAGCACTGCGAGTACTTTGAATCGATTCTGAATGAATCAGACGAAGGAAAAGGAAAAAAATTATCATTTATTTTACAGGAAATTGGTCGTGAAATTAATACAACCGGTAGCAAAGCTTATGACGCCGATATTCAAAAATGCGTTGTAAAAATGAAGAATGAACTGGAGAAAGCAAAAGAGCAGGTATTGAATATTCTGTAAATAATAAGCAAATCAGATAAAGAGTTTTCCATAATGAAAAAGGTAAACAACACTAAATTTCAGTTTTTATTATTGTCTGTTGCTTATTGCCTTTTTTTTAACTCCTGTACCCAAATTGAAATTTTTGAGAAAGATACTTCCATACCGGGGTATGAATGGAAGCAAAATTTTTCTGCCAAAGGAGATTTTATCATCGCCGACACTATATCACCTTACAGTATTTACCTGGTACTGCGCCATACTGATGCTTACAAATACAATAATATTTGGCTTAACATAGGTTTGCAACCTCCCGGCGATACGATGCATTTTCAAAAAGTGAATCTTATTTTGGGAGATGATGCAAATGGCTGGGAAGGCTCCGGAATGAACGATATCTGGGAGGTTCGGAAGTTACTGAACGGAGCAGCCCGCAGATTTAAACAGCCCGGTAAGTACAGTTTCAGTATTTCACAAATTATGCGGGACAATCCTTTATTGCATATCATGAGTGCGGGCCTGCGTATTGAAAAGAAAAAAGATTAACAATGCCTTTAACACAAATTGAACCGTAACCCGTTTTTTTCAAAACAATTCTTTATTTTGCATATTATGAAAATGAAAATAGCTGCCCTTATTCTTTTTATTTCAGTTAGCGCAAAAATAAATGCACAGTCAAGGCAAAACCTCGAATACGTTCAAAAGGGCGAATTTGGTGTTACTGTTGGCGTAGCTCATTATTTTGGCGACTTAAATACAAGGGTTGGCCTTAACCGTCCCAAGCCTGCTTTGGGTCTGTTCTTTCGAAAGGCATTTGGTAATTATGTGGGGCTAAGGTTAAGTGCACATTATGCCCAGTTGGGCTACAGCGACCTCTACAGTAAAAATGACTACCAGAAAACACGCAACCTCAGTTTTAATACAAATATTTGGGAGGTGGCATTGCAGGGCGATTTTAATTTCTTCAAATTCATTCCAACAGACCCTGACTACGGTTTTACGCCTTATATTACTTTGGGTATTGGAGCTTTTACGTACGATCCGTATGCATATACTAATGGCCAAAAAGAATTTTTACGCCCATTGGGTACCGAAGGACAACTTGCAGGCTACAAGGGCCGCAAACCATATAATACACTGGCCATTTGCATACCAATTGGGGTAGGCATAAAATATAATCTCAGCGAAAAGATTAATTTCTCTTTTGAAATAGCACACCGCTTTACTACCACCGATTACCTGGATGATGTAAGTACAACCTATGCAGGCGCAGATAAATTTATCGGTACTCCGGTAGCTGCATTGCTGCAGGACAGGTCTGTAGAAATAGATCCCGATCGTCCACTAGGTACTGAAGGCAGGCAACGTGGCTGGAGTAAGCAAAGAGACCAATACATCATTGCCGAAGTTGGTTTAACTTACAATATCAGTACTTACAAATGCCCATCAGCAAAATAATAATTTAGCTTTCGGATTTTTTAAAACATACTGATGAAATGCTGATGAGCATTTCAGTACCTCGATGCAGGCTGGAAAAAATAAAAATTTTATTTTATTGTTTTTCTGATTTTTTTTATATCTTAGCATTTCCCCAATCAAATAAATGATGACTTACCCCATCATTTTTGTCTCTCCCAAAGAATAACAAAAGCTGAATCCATTTATTTCTGTGTTTGAACCATAGTTTATCTCACTACCAACAAGACAACTATGGCGTTCATTCGCAAATACTTTGTTATTGCAATAGCAATGCTGGGTGTATTATCTGTACATGCACAAACAGTAAGCTATCCTGCACAATCTTCAAAAGTGCTAAAAGCAACTGCCGAAGATGTTGCCCTCTTGCTGCAAAAAGCAATTAACGGCAGCCATTTTATAACCACTGCCTATAGCATCCTGCCGCAATCGGGGTTCATATTTGTGTATGATTCAACCGTTAGCGGCAACAAGGCATGTAAGGTAGAAAGCGATGGCATCAATTTTATAAAATTTTCTGCGGCAGAAGATAATGGAATGTGCTTTGGTATTTATCAATATTTACAACAACTTGGTTTCCGTTTTTATCTGCCTGGTTCTATTTGGGAAGGAACGCCGGTTCTTACAAATCCATATAAAAAAACCGATAGCACATACAGTTTTAGTTATAAATATAATGGCTGGTATTTAAGTGGGGGCCACAACCGTTGGGCAATGGATAATGATAGTAACTATGGATGGGAATCTTATTTTGGCTTAAACGGACACAACTGGTCATTGTATCAGCGCCGCAATGGAATGACTGGTCAATACAGCTTTTCGGGCCACAGAAGCGATATAATAGGTGGAGCCAACATTACTGCCTGGCAAAATAATCCATGTTATATAGCCTCGTATAATAATTCACGGGTTGCAAGTTCGCAGTCGGTGCCGGATGTAAATAATGCGGCTGCTAAAGATTTGTGGGCCAACAGCATTGAACAGAAATATACAGCATACAGAAATATGGTTTTAAATAATCCTACCGGACTTATGAGCCAGTACAGGGCATTAAACTATGGCAACTTTAATGTTGGAGTAGAAGTTACTGATGGCGCTCTTTGGGGAAATTCGAAAGATAATTCAGGATGCAGTAATGTTGGTTATGCAAAGGAAAGCGACCAAAGTATTGCGCTGGCAAATCATACTGCGCAAAAGATTGGCACCAAATATCCGAATATAAGTTTTCAGCTATATGCTTATTCAACTCATGCCGATATTCCTTCGGCAAATCTTGCCATAAACGAAAAATTAGATGTACAGTTAATACCGGAAGTATATCAAAACCTCACCAGTACAAATGGTTTACGCAACCGCTGGTACAACAGAACAAAAAACATATCTGAGTATAATTATTTAAACCTTTCCGGGTGGAGTGGTGAAACACCATCGTTTGATTTAGATGCATTAAAAACAACGCTGCAGATTGCTAAGGATAAAAAAAGCCAGGGCCTGATATGGGAAGCTTCGCCAGCTAAATTTGCAAGCCTGCCTTTTTTAATGGCTGCCAATAAAAATTTAAAAGATAATATTTCTGTAGATAGCAGCCTGGCAGAATTCTGCAACAACATGTTTGTCAGTGCAGGCAAAACTATTTACAGCCTGTTGCAATTGTGGACCGATAACAAAAAGCTTGCAGGCGGCATTTCGAACCAGTACAAAATGCCTTTATATTTTGAGCTGGTTAAGGATGCAGAACAGCAAATTGCAAATGAACCTGCATTGGTAAAAGAAAGATTACGGGAGTTAAAAGCCTACATGCACTATATGGCCCTGTTTTACGATTGGGCCGGAGACCAGGGTACAAGTGTCAAAACCAGCAAAGCTGCTGCTTTGTGTATGTACCTGGCAAAGATCAATAAAATGCAGCTGGTTAACAGTTACTACCTCATATCTACTATCAGCAGAAGCTACGCAACAACTACCAGTTTTTATCAGCAATACAATGTTGCAAACGGATCAGCTTACCTTAATGGAAATTTGCCTTTAATAACTACCGCCGAAGTTGAAAATGATTTTAGAAATGATCTAGTAAGATTCAGTAATACAATCAACAACTATAAATTTGAAACCACCGATGTAATTGCCAGCCGTATTGATGCTGCCGGTTTAAGGGTTTCTAAAGTGGTACATGTGCAACTGGGTTATACAAACGGTATGGATTATTACAATCGTTGCGAATTCAGTATAAAAGCACCTGCAGCAGGGTCTTTTACAATTAATTACGATCCCACATTTGAAATGGATGATAAAGGGTATATCAATTTTACGGTAGAATCAACAGACAGGGTACTGGATATAGTTGAAGATTTTTCCATTGATAAAAGCGCAAAGGCGGGGAGTATCGTAATTAAACTTCCTGCGTCAGGCAGCTATAAACTAACTGTTTGTTCAAAGTATAAATCATCCGTTAATCTGAACATCACAACAAATAAAAATACATTTTATAAGAGTGGTGCTTTTTTTGGAAAGGCAACAGAGTCTTACGAAAAAGAGGCAGAGATGCCGGGTTACATTTACATTCCGCAGGGAATTAATAAACTGTATTTCAGTATTTCAAACAGCAATGCAGGCGGTACAGGCTTTAAATCAGAAGCGCATATAAACAGTGCATTTAACATACAGGACAATAATGGAAATACTTTAAAAGCACGTTTTGCAACCCCCAATGATTCTGCTTTGTTTTATATTGAAATACCCCGTGAATCTGTTGGTAAATTCTGTCGCGTTACCAGGAAGTTTTATCAGTACAGCCTGGTTTTTGCAAACGTAAATAACTTTTTATGGTATGCACAACCTAAGCCACAGCCATGCCAGGCGGCTGATTTTACATCAGATATCGTAAACAAAAATGGTATTTGCAGCATCCAATTAACTGCAAATTCAACTTCAGGGCAGTTTGATTGGGAGATAAGTGACATGGGCCAAACCTATTATTTCACAAATCAACGCATAGTTGAATTACCCCACTACATAACTTCAAACGCAATAGTTACCTTAGCCAACGGCACCGATTGCAGTTTAACCAAAAAAATAAGTGATGATCAAAAGCTGGCTATGGCAAAAAATGTCTGTGCTGCTGTTAAAGCTGAACCTGTTGTTTCTATAATGCCGGTGATTTACCCTAACCCTTCAACCGGCATTTTTAAACTTCAACAAACCGGCGCAGAACTTACTGCAAACCAGATTTTTATAATAAATGCCCATGGAAATACGGTGGCAGTTTTCAGTAATGTAAAACAGTTTAATATCAGCAATTTACCGGCAGGAATGTATTGGTATAAACTGATCGTTGATAAAAAAGAATTTTCGGGAAAGCTGGTCAGGCTTTAATAACATCTTGATTTACCAAGTAGTCCGAAGGGCTACAAGTAGATCTTAGATGGAATTATGCCGATAGTGAAGTGCCCGTACTATCTAGTGTGGTACATCGGCATAATGTTTGACCTAAAAGTCATATTCCAGTTAAAATTTATTACTTTTGCACCCCAAAGTCAGGCCCTGAGCCTGACTACTCTTTTATAGCATTTTATGACCCTGAAGGATAATATAGATATGTTGCGTTTGCCAAGTCACATTGCAATCATCATGGATGGCAATGGAAGGTGGGCAAAAGAAAAAGGTGAAGATCGCCTGTTTGGGCATTTACATGGGGTTGAAAGCGTACGCAATATTGTGGAAGGCGCTGCAGAACTAGGCATCAAATATCTTACACTTTATGCTTTTAGTACCGAAAACTGGGACAGGCCCGAGTACGAAGTATCGGGATTGATGGAACTATTGGTGGATACCATACACAACGAGGTACCAACGCTTAATAAAAATAATATTAAACTGCACGTAATAGGCGATATTGATATGCTGCCCGATGCTGCAAAACAAGAACTGGAAGAGGCGCTTAACGAAACCAGTGTTAATACAGGATTAAACCTGGTAATGGCTTTAAGTTACAGCAGCCGCTGGGAAATTGTACGGGCAGTGAAAAATATTGCCGCTGATGTAAAGGTCGGAAAAATAATGCCGGAGGCCATAAATCAGGATACGGTTCAGCAATATCTAACAACTAAAAGTTTTCCGGATCCTGAGCTGATGATAAGAACCAGCGGGGAGTACAGAATAAGTAATTTTTTGCTATATCAACTGGCTTATGCAGAGCTGTATTTTACCAATACGCTTTGGCCCGATTTCAGAACGCAAAACCTGTATGAAGCCATCCTGGATTTTCAAAGCCGGGAGCGCCGTTTTGGCAAAACCGGCGAGCAGATCAGGGAAAAGGATGCAACGGATTGAAAAGCCATTGGAATACGGCAGAACAAATAAATTTCTCCTTTTTTCATCACTTTAACCGATGATTTAGGATGAGGTTAACAAATAGTTTTAATTATTGGGCTTAATTTGCCGCACGTTAAAAACAAACTGATGGAGAGGATTTACAAAGGTATTTTTATTATTACAACCCTAATTTTAAGCAGTCAGTTTGTGTACGCTCAGGAGCCCGTTTCTGTAAATCCCGAATTAGAGGCAATTTTCACTTCAAAAATACCAAAAGAATATACTATTGCAGGTATTACCGTTGTAGGCTCAAAAGCATTTGATGCAAATCTTATTATTTCAATTTCGGGCCTGGCCGTTGGCGATAAAGTAACCATACCAGGTACCGATGTTTTTTCAAGAGCTATTGCAAAGCTTTGGCGCCAGAACCTGATCTCCAACATAGAAATTTCATTTACAAAATTAGAAGACCGTAATTTATACGTTCAGTTTGACATTACAGAAAGACCCCGTCTGGCCAGTTTTAAATTTGAAGGCATAAAAAAAGGAGAGCGGGATGACCTGGAACCAAAAGTAGCATTGGTTAAGGATAGGGTAGTTACTGAGAACATGAGGCTGAGTGCAGTAGAGGCCATTCGTAAATTTTATTTTGATAAAGGATACCGCAATGTAGAAATTCAGCTAAAGGAAGAAAATGCGCCGGCTTTAAACAATGCGGTAAACATCACTTTTATTATTAAGAAAGGCCGTAAAGTAAAAGTGAACTCCATTAATTTTAGCGGTAACAAGGATGTGGCCTCACAGAATTTAAAAAAGAGTATGAAGAGTACCAAGGAAATGAACCGCATTACCTTGTTTCCGGTTGTTGTAAAGAACCCCTTTGGCGATACAGCTAAAAGAGAAACCTTTAACGAATATATTAACGACGTTGGGTTTATGTCTATCACAAAAACCAGGGATTACGTTGATCCGTACTTCCGCATCAGGGGTTTTAGCGGCGCCAAGTTCAACGAAATTAAATATATAGATGATAAGGAAAGTGTTTTAAGCTATTACAATTCCAGGGGTTACAGAAATGCGGTTATTTTAAAAGATACCGCTATACTTGATGAGAAGAATAATATTAATTTGTTTGTAAAAGTAGCCGAAGGAAATCAGTTTCATTTTGGGGATATGGTCTGGCGTGGCAATACCAAATACAGCGATTCTATTCTGAATATTTTACTCGGAATTAAAAAAGGAGATGTTTATAACCTGGAGTTTTTAAACAAGCGGCTAGGTAAACAATTATCTGCCGAAGGCGCAGATATAGGTAGCCTGTATCTGGATGATGGCTATCTTTTCTTTCAGGTAGATCCGGTTGAAACTGCTGTTTATAATGATACCATTGATTTTGAGTTGCGTGTACGTGAAGGGCCGCAGGCCGTTTATGGCAACATTACCATTTCGGGCAATAAAAAAACAAAAGACTATGTAATACGCAGGGAGTTAAGAACCATTCCCGGCGAAAAATTCAGCCGCTCAGATATAATACGTACCCAGCGTGAACTGGGCCAACTTGGCTTTATTGATGCAGAAAAAATTAACCCACAGGTGGTGCCCAATGCCGAGAACGGAACGGTAGATATTAACTGGGGTATTGAAGAAAAGTCGGGAGACCAGCTTGAGTTGTCGGCGGGTTTTGGCGGCGGAATTGGTTTAACCGGAACCCTTGGTGTTACTTTCAATAACTTTTCTATAAAAAATATTACAAAAAGATCAACCTGGGATCCACTTCCATCGGGCGACGGACAAAAGTTTAGTGCCAGGATACAATCAAACGGCAAGGCTTTCCGCTCTTATAATGTATCTTTTACCGAACCATGGCTAGGCGGACGGAAACGTAATTCATTTACCGTTGCCTATTCAAACACCAAATATGCCAATGCCTACGATAGATCAACTAACAGTTATTGTAAATCCTGCGGAGATACATCGTTTGTAAAAACAGCAAGCTTCAATGTATCGTTAGGTAAGCAATTAAAATGGCCCGATGATTATTTTAACCTGATTTATTCATTGAATGTACAGCGGTATAAACTGCGTAATTATGATAATATTTTTCAGGGTATAAGAAATGGAACCTCAACCAATATCAGTTTAAAAATTGCGCTGGTTCGAAATTCCGCAGGACCCAATCCAATTTTCCCCACCAGCGGCTCTAACTTTTTCTTAAGCGGACAATTTACACTGCCTTACTCTTTAATAGGTATAACATCAAACAAAACCAACAGTTATAAACTGCCCGAATTTCATAAATGGCGTATGAATGCAGAATGGTATGTACCTATAGGAATGGCAAGAGGAGCAGAAAAGAATAAGCAGTTTATCTTAAAAATTGCTGCGAAGTACGGGTTCATTGGCAGGTATAATAACAAGCTTGATGTATCTCCATTTGAACGTTTTCAATTGGGAGATGCTGGGCTTAGTAACAATACCGCTTTGCTGGGATATGATATTATTGCACATCGTGGATACCCGGTGTATGATAACTCAAATCCAAAAATAAATCCCGACGGTACAACCCCAACCCAGTACTTTACAATTTTTAATAAGTACACCATGGAGTTGCGTTATCCGTTCAGCACCAGTGCGTCAAGTACTATTTACGGACTTGCGTTTTTTGAAGCAGCAAACGGCTGGTATAGTTTCAAGGACTATAATCCATTTAAATTGCGCAGGTCAGCCGGGGTAGGCTTACGTTTCTTCCTTCCTATGTTTGGTTTGCTGGGCTTTGACTACGGTATTGGTTTTGACAGGTATAATAATACAAGCGGTTTAAAAGGTGCAGCCAAGTTTACATTTATGTTAGGGCAGGAACCGGAGTAAATGATTGTTAATCCGTTTATTAGTTAATTTGTAAAAAATTACACAATGAAAAAGATATTGCTTATTGCTTATTGCCTATTGCTTATTGTTTCTACCGGAAATGCACAACGTTATGCAGTAATAGATTCTAAATACATTTTAGATAAACTGCCCGAGTATAAAAATGCTCAAAAACTGCTGGACCAGTTTAGTGAGCAATGGCAGCAGGAAATTGACCAAAAACAGGCATTGATGGATAAAATGTACAAGGATTATGATGCTGAAAGAGTTATGCTTACCGATGTGCTGCAAAAAAAGAGAGAAGACGAATTATATAACAAGGAAAAGGAATTGCGTGACCTGCAGAAAAAGCGCTTCGGGTTTGAAGGAGATCTGTTTAAAAAAAGACAGGAGCTTATAAAGCCAATACAGGACAGGGTCTATAATGCAGTGCAGAAACTTGCTGTGGAAAAACAATATGACTTCATATTAGATAAAAGTGAAGGAATTACTGTTATCTTTGCCGATCCAAAACTGGATAAGAGTGCAGATATTATCCGGAACCTGGGTGTTAAATAATACTTAATAGAGCAGTTTGGAGCAACTTTTGATTATAAAAAGCAATCTTATAAACACTAAATCAATAAACTTTAAAACAACAATGAAAAAATTATTACTAGGAGCTGCGATGGCATTAGGAATCATGAGTGCTTCAGCACAAACTAAAATTGGTTATATTAATACCGACGAATTAATGGCATCCATGCCGGAATCGGCCAAACTACAGACTGATTTGAACGAATATCAGAATTCTTTGCAGCAGCAGGGGCTGACTTTACAAAAAGAAGCAGATGCAAAAAGGGATCAGTATTTTTTGGATTCTATAAAATTATCTCCAAGCATGAAGGAGATCAGAAGGAATGATCTGGTTAAGTTATATAGCCGTTTACAAAACTACGATCAGGAAGCACAGGAAGAGGCTCAGAAATATGCCCAGACTAAAATTGCACCGGTACGTACAAAAGCGCTGGATGCGATTAAAATGGTAGCTAAAGAGAGAGGCTATACTTATGTGATAGATAATGCAACAACACTTTTATTGGTTATGCCGCAGGGAGATGACCTTTTACCAATGGTTAAAGCAAAATTGGGAATTAAAGACCCTCCACCTGCACAAGGTGGTGCTAAACCCGCCGGTAACTAATAATTATTTTAAAATTATAAATAAAGCCTCCTGATTCATCGGGAGGCTTTGTTATTTTTGACAAATGAAGCAACAGCCAATTGGCGTATTTGATAGCGGTTATGGAGGCTTAACTGTTTTAAAGGAGATTACTGCCAAGCTGCCTCAGTACGATTATATATACCTGGGCGATAATGCCCGCTCACCTTATGGCAACCGCAGCTTTGAAACTGTTTATGAATACACCCTGCAGTGCGTAAAATGGTTCTTTAGCCAGGGATGCCCATTGATTATCCTCGCCTGTAATACGGCTTCGGCAAAGGCACTGCGTTCTATTCAGCAAAACGACTTGCCAAAAATTGGTGCCTCAAAAAGAGTATTGGGAGTAATAAGGCCAACAACAGAGGTAATAGGCAAATTCACCAAAACCGGTAATGTAGCCATCCTGGCTACAAATGGAACGGTTATTTCAAATTCTTACCCAATCGAAATAGAAAAATTTTACCCCTGCTTAAAGGTTTTTCAGGAAGCCTGCCCTATGTGGGTACCATTGGTAGAAAATAATGAGTACAATAGCCCCGGGGCCGATTATTTTATTCAGAAGAACATTAACAACCTGCTGAAGCAATCGGCTGATATTGATACCATATTGCTGGCCTGTACCCATTATCCCTTATTAATGGAAAAGATAAAAAAAGCCGTGCCGCCTCATGTTACTATTTTATCGCAAGGAGAAATTGTTGCCCGTAGCCTGGAAAACTACTTACAAAACCACGGGGAAATGGAGCAAAAATGTAGCAAAAACGGGCAAATTTCCTTTTTCACAACCGACTCGCCCGAAGATTTTGACAACCATGCCGCTGTTTTCTACGGTAAACAGGTAAAATCAAAAAATTTAAGCCTTTAGCTTGTAAATAATCTAAAATCTACAATCTAAAATCAAAAATTTCACCTACTTTTGCCGTCCTTTCACAAACAGCAGGGATGGTGCCTTGTTGAGTGTAACAAAAATGAATTCGGAAATTTAATTTGTAAAAGGAAAAAACTTAAACAATGCCAGGTAAAAAAAGAACGTATCAACCCCACAAACGTCGTAGAAAATCTGTTCACGGATTTCGTCAACGCATGCAAACAGCTAATGGCCGTAAGGTATTGGCCAGCCGTAGGAAAAAAGGACGTCACAGTCTTACAGTTTCCAGCGAACATGGTGATAAAAAATAAGATTGCCTGATTTTCTCAAAAGAAATCCGGTTAACATAATTCAGTCCCCCGATCTATCGGGGGACATTTTTATTTCTGCCCAAAGCATTGCAACGAATCAGTAATTTTGAATACTTGGAAACAAAGCAACGATATACCTTTAAAAAAGAAGAAAAACTTAAGAGCCGTAAAACCATCGAGGAACTGTTCAGGGACGGAAAGTCGTTTTCTGGTTTTCCCTTAAGGGTATTGTGGAAGTTTACCGGTACTGTTGGCACTCCGTTACAAACCGGGTTTGCCGTAAGCAGTAAACATTTTAAAAAAGCTGTTGACCGTAACCGCATCAAACGCCTGATGAGAGAAGCTTACCGGCTGCAAAAAAATGATCTGCAAAGCCATTTAAAGCAACAACAAAAGCAACTCGCTGTCTTTATTATTTATGTAGGAAATGAATTGCCTGAATATAATTTTATTTTTGAAAAAATGCATCATGTACTTAATAGGCTCACTAAAATAAGCAATGAAAATACTCCGGCAAATATTTAGTTTTCCATTTATAGCTTTAATAAAGCTTTACCAGTGGATCATATCGCCCTTGCTGGGACCCAAGTGCCGCTACACACCCACATGCTCACAATATGGTATTGAAGCATTTAAAAAATACGGGCCAATAAAAGCGTTCTGGCTCACGCTGAAAAGAGTGAGTAAATGCCATCCCTGGGGTGGACATGGGTATGATCCGGTGCCATAAAATAATGGTTTGTTTAAAGAAGGCTAAATAAATTTAAGAAAATAATTAAAGAGGTAATAGCAATAAGAATGTATGCCAGGATTGGGGTAATAAAATTTCTGAATTTAATAAATAAAAAAACTGAAATTACTCCTAAAATAATATTTATAAAAGTTATTAAATAGATATTTTTCAATTTGTACAAATTTCTGCTTTCATATAATTCAATATAATTTTTACCATTTGTAGAGATATTTGAGCAAGTTATCTTTATATAGAAATCTATACAAGTCACTGATAATAAAAAAATTGCTAACCCGAATAAATATTTATTTCTCATTAGTAATAAATTTTCCTATTCAACAACACATCCTGGAAAACAAAACCATGCTGGCTGACATCCAGACATTGCGCAAGCCCGATCATGAAGATAGCACAAAGTGTTTGCGTAAAAGCAACAACCGCTATAGTTCCCACAACATCCCCAACTTGAACCACAAAGCAAACAATACCAAGCACAATTTGGAGCAGAATTATTAGTGTTATTTTGGGATGAATATTGTAAAATATTTTCTATGCTTGTTAGAAATTTTACTTTATCAACATAAAAACTATAAAGTTTTTCAAAACTAACATTTACATCCGTAGTATTATTGATGAAATTTGCAAATAGTATTGAACTAGAATCTGTAAATTGTTGGGGACTAGAATTGACTATTTTTTTTAAAATATCCTTATTTAAAAAATAATCACGCTGATCAAAAAAATAGGTCTTATTATAAAAGAATCCTGGATGTGGCAAGCATTCGTATGTTCCTGTAACAAAAGAGCGTTCTTTAGCTTTCAAAATAGCTTTGTGAAAAAAAACAGATTGGACTAATTTTTTATCAAAATTATCAATAGCAAATATTGAATCAATTAGTTGCGTTACTTTATTTGAAATGTCAATATAATCAACTTGAGCTAAAGGAAAACTTAAATTCTGTGCTTGAGTAGCTACCTGTTTATGTTGTAAAACTTTAAAATTTGCAGTTGATGTATCTAATGAATAGTTTGTTTCGTATTTAATTGTTTGATTAGTTAGGAATTTAAAATTAGACTCAAATATCCCATTTATATAAGAACATGAATAAATAAGTCTATCATTACCGAGCTGAATTTCTTTTGATAAAGTTTGAGATTTTGCGTTGGCTGCTAAAACTACAAAAAAAAGTATTATTGCATTTTTCATATGATAATTTTTCGTAACTATTCAGTCCCCAATCATTATTTTCTTGATTAGCTTTTTTGAAGCCTTTATACGTTGATTGAACAGTATTTTGGTTTCATCCATTTTTGTTTATTCGATTCTCAGGGGCATTATTTAAAAAATCACTGTTTTGCC
>JBBRCM010000002.1:0-77080 GCA_038204855.1 Chitinophagales bacterium | reverse complement strand
CCCTTTATTTCCATTTCTTCAAAATAAAAATCAAACTCTTTTTTCTTGGCAGAACAATTTGGGCTTAGTATTATTTTTACCACTTCAGCTTCGCCATTTGCATTGGCAGAAAAATAATGAACCTTGCTTTTTTCAAAACCTTTTGTCAGGTCATATTCCTTCTCTCTTGTAATGCCCGTTACATTAAAACGTTTCGCAAAACTGGTTCCCGATTTTCCATCTACCTAAATAATAGTATAAGTGGTTCGTTCATCATTTTTTTGAAATACTGCCGCATGAATAATGTCTTTACCAATAAAATTTTTATCGGATACCCTAACCACTTTCATAATGCCGGTCTTTGTAAATGCAATGATATCATCAAGGTCAGAAACCTCTCCAATATATTCATCTTTTTTTAGCCCGGTACCAATAAATCCATCAGCAAAATTGGCGTACAACTTAATGTTGGCAATGGCTACAGACTTTGCCTGTATAGTATCAAATGCTTTTATTTCTGTTTTCCTCTCACGACCTTTACCAAATTTCTTTAAAAGATTCTCATAATAGGCCACTGCATAATCGGTAAGATTTGCAATATCATTATTTACTGATTTTATCTCTGCTTCCAGGTTTTTGATCTGTGCATTCAACTCATCAATATCCAATCTGTAAATTCTACGTACAGGCTTTTCGGTAAGTTTTACAATATCTTCTCTGGTGATTTCCCGTTTTAATAATTTTTTAAAAGGAGTAAAAGCTTTATCAATTGCTTCCAACACTTTTTCCCAGGTTTCATGCTTTTTCTCCAGTTCTTTGTATATCTTTTCTTCAAAGAAGATTTTTTCTAAGGAAGTAAAGTGCCATTTTTCATACAGTTCTGCAAGTTTTATCTCCAGTTCTCTTTTTAAAAGTTCTCTTGTATTATCTGTGGCGGTTTTCAGTAGCTCGCTCACTTTTAAAAACTGCGGCTTATCTTTTACAATAACACAGGTATTGGGCGATATGCTCACTTCACAATCGGTGAAAGCATACAGTGCATCAATGGTAATATCCGGCAAAATACCAGGCGCCAATTCCACTATGATCTCTACTTCAGCAGCCGTATGATCAGTAACTTTTTTTACTTTTATTTTACCTTGCTCATTTGCCTTTACAATACTCTCCATTAATTGAGTAGTTGTAACGCCAAAGGGAACATTGCGGATGACCAGTGTTTTTTTATCTACTTCTTCTATAACCGCTCTTACCCTTACTTTACCTCCCCGAACGCCTTCATTGTAATTGCTGGCATCCATCGTTCCACCAGTCTGAAAGTCGGGTAGTATCTCAAATTTTTTACCTCGTAAATATTTAATGGAAGCATCAATCAGTTCGCAGAAATTGTGTGGAAGAATTTTTGTTGCCAAACCCACTGCAATACCTTCTGCTCCCTGCGCCAGCAACAAAGGAAATTTCATCGGCAGTGTTACCGGTTCATTTTTACGGCCATCATAACTCAATGCCCAATCGGTTGTTTTTGCATTGAAGGCAACTTCCAGTGCAAACTTGCTTAGCCTTGCTTCAATATATCTTGATGCAGCCGCTTCATCACCCGTGCGAACATCGCCCCAGTTACCCTGTGTTTCAATAAGTAAATCCTTTTGTCCCAGGTTTACCAATGCATCGCCGATGCTTGCATCGCCATGCGGATGATACTGCATACTTTGCCCGATGATGTTGGCTACCTTATTAAAACGGCCATCATCCATTTCCTTCATGGCGTGCAGAATGCGCCGCTGCACAGGCTTTAAGCCATCTTCAATTGCAGGCACGGCACGTTCCAATATCACATAACTGGCATAATCTAAAAACCAGGTTTTGTACTGGCCACCGATGCCATTATCGGTGTGTTCGTATTCTTCTTTTGGTTTTTTACTGTTTGCCATCTTCTTAGCCCCATCGGGGCACTATGTTAGTAGATAATTCGGTTTCCAAATTGTATTCAGCCCCATCGGGGCGACATATTAGTGGCCCAGTGGGGGAATATGTTAATTCAAACATCAATCATAAAATTCGAACAAATATTTTTCATCATATTCTATTTCAAATTTTTGTAAAAACTCCATGTATTCTGCTTTAAATGATCTCTTTTTATGGTGCTGTGGTTGATTCAAAATATAATCAACCACATTTTTTGATTGTGATTTTGAATAAGAAAACGCACCAAATCCTGTTTGCCAGGAAAAATTTTTTACAAATTCCTTGTCTTCAATAAATGATGAGGAATTAGATTTTATATCTCTGACTAAATCAGAAATTGCAATATCCGGTTTCATACTAACAAGGATATGTGTATGATCGGGCATACAATAAATGGCATATAATTTTTGCTTTTTTTGGGCAATTATTCCCGAAATATATTTTTGCAATTCTTCTCTGAAATTTTCTTTAATAAATGCCTGCCTGCCTTTTACAGCAAATACAATTTGAATGTATATTTGAGAATAGGTGTTTGGCATAATGGTAAAATTTATTTTAAGACCCCATCTTAACATATCGCCCCGATGGGGCTTTCATCCGTATTGTATTTTTCTTTTTTGCTACTGACATATCGCCTCTACGAGGCTTTTTGCTTCACTTCAAACTCTTTCATTTTTCCAATAACACCCTGCACATCAAACATGTCCTGCGCAATCAGCAATTTTAAACGCCACAATAAATACATATCGCCGGTTGTATTTTTTACTTTGGTAAGATGTGTGTGAATAATTTTAGATGCTTTTTGCCAATCACCAGTTACCAGTTTTTTTAAATCTGCATCATAAAAATCATAACCTTCCTGCACCAATTTTTTTCCACCTTCCAGCAAGCGAACCCCTTTGTCTTCATCGCATAATTTTGTCCATTCGTCAGGATCTACTTCAAATTCGCTGGGTGTTATTTCCCGTGCAAGTTTTTTAGCTTTTAAATATTCCTTAGCAGGGATTTCTGATAACCAGGTTGGATAAAAAATATTTCCTTTTTCATTGAGGAAAGGCAAGTTGTTCAGATACAAAATAAAAACCCGGCCCTGGAACTCTTTCATATAATTCAGCAACCAGTAATATCCGCTCACATCATGTTTATTTTGTGCAGCCCATATCCAGATTGTTTCGTTTTCATTGCGGCGCATATTGCCTACAAGTTCGGCGGCTGTTTTATAATCATCCACATCTCCATTATCAACTTTACCATCATAATCTCCACCCGCCAAAACATCACGCCACCATTGCTTACGGGCCTCTATTCCTTCTCCTATGTAAATATTTTGTAAAGGGCCAACTGCATAATCGTCTTTTATCTGTATCACTTCGCCCTGCAGATTTTCATCCATGTCAACTGCCTGTTGTAAAACCTGCACATCCGGTTCATTAAAAACTATATGAATCATATCTAATTTTGAATTTTTAATTTTGAATTATTTCGTCCGCTAAATCTAATTCCACTTTTAAATTATCAATAATAAAATCCTGTCTGCTTGGTGTGTTCTTACCCATGTAATATTCCAGCAATTGCTGAATATGCGTTTCGGGTAAAAGCATTACCGGTTGCAGTTTCATGTCTTCGCTTATAAAACGGGCAAACTCATGCGGACTAATTTCTCCCAATCCTTTAAAGCGTGTTGTTTCGGGCTTGTTACCTAATTTTTTTGTAGCTGCCTGCTTTTCAGTTTCGTTATAACAATAAATAGTTTCCTGTTTATTTCTTACACGAAACAAAGGAGTTTCTAAAATATATACATGCCCATTCTTTACCAGGTCGGGGAAGAACTGCAGGAAGAAAGTCATCAGCAGCAAACGTATGTGCATTCCATCCACATCAGCATCAGTCGCAAAAACAATATTATTATAGCGCAAGCCTTCGTAACCCTCTTCAATATTCAATGCATGCTGTAAAAGGTTGAACTCTTCATTTTCGTAAACCACTTTCTTGGTAAGCCCAAAACAGTTCAGTGGTTTTCCCCGCAAGCTAAACACAGCCTGGGTTTCCACATTCCGGGCTTTGGTAATACTTCCGCTGGCACTATCGCCTTCGGTTATAAAAATGGTACTCTCTTTTTGCTTTTCTGCAATCCTGTCTTTGTCTTTACCGCTGGCTTCATCGTTGTAATGAAATTTACAATCCCGTAATTTTTTATTATGAAGATTTGCTTTCTTTGCTCTTTCGTTGGCAAGCTTTTTAATGCCGGCCATATCCTTACGTTCACGCTCATTCTGCTCAATTCGTTTTTTTAATGCTTCGGCAGTTTCTGGGTTTTTATGAAGAAAATTATTCAATTCTTTGCCCAGAAAATCGCCGATAAAATTCCGCATAGATGGGCCACCTTCAAAAACCGTTTGTGAGCCCAGTTTGGTTTTGGTCTGGCTTTCAAAAACAGGCTCCTGCACCCGTACACTTAGCGCAGCGCAAACACTTCCACGTATATCAGTAGCATCGTAATCTTTTTTATAAAAATCACGGATCGTTTTTATTAATGCTTCTCTAAAAGCCGCCAGATGCGTTCCGCCCTGCGTGGTAAACTGGCCGTTTACAAAACTGTAATACTCTTCACCATAATCGTTTTCATGTGTTAACGCAATTTCAATATCCTCGCCTTTTAAATGTATAATGGGATAACGGATCTCGTCTTCATTGGTCTTGCGTTGCAGCAGATCAAGCAAACCGTTTTTACTAACATACCTTTTGTTGTTCAGGTTCATTACCAAACCAGCATTCAGGTAACAATAGTTCCAGAACTGGTTATCAAGGTATTCCTGCACAAAATAAAAATGCTTAAATATTTTATCATCGGGTACAAAGGTTACAAGCGTACCATTCTCTTCGGTAGTTTTGGCTTCCTTGTGCTCCGTAGTTAAAACCCCTCTTTCAAATTCGGCGGTCTTTTCTTTCCCATCTCTAAAAGCAGTTACTTTAAAATAGTTACTCAGCGCATTTACTGCCTTGGTTCCCACGCCATTAAGTCCCACACTTTTTTGAAAAGCCTTGCTGTCGTATTTGGCGCCGGTATTTATTTTACTCACCACATCTACCACTTTACCCAGAGGAATTCCACGGCCATAATCACGAACGGTGATTGTCTTATCTTTGATATTAACATCAACATGCTTGCCATAACCCATGGTATGTTCATCAATACAATTGTCAATCACTTCCTTCATTAAAACATAAATACCGTCATCAGGACTGCTGCCATCGCCCAGTTTACCAATGTACATGCCGGGGCGTAGCCTTATATGCTCCTTCCAATCGAGGCTGCGGATGGATTCCTCATTATAATCATTCTTTTCTATCTCTGCCATGATTTAGTTAATCCGTTAATTGGTTAATTGGTTAATCCGTAGAGCGTGGGCTGTATGAGGACCCGTTAATTGGTTTATGCACTAAACGGATTAACGGCTATACCTATTAACGGATTAACCTTTTTATCAGTGCGAATATAACTGAATGAAAGGATTTTTGATAGGTGCGAATTATCCACAATTATTAATGAAATGTTAGAAAAAATAAATTATTTAGCTTTAGGCAAAATCTTACTTAAAATGAATCTTGATTTAACAAACAAAACCGCCCTCGTATGCGGCAGCACACAGGGGCTTGGATATGCCAGCGCTGTTGAACTTGCTTTATTGGGCTGCCATGTTGTTTTAATGGCCCGCAATGAAGACAAGCTGAAGGAAGTTATTAAAACCCTGGACAGTTCCAAAGGCCAGCAGCACCAATACCTGGTTGCCGATTTTGCAGATGTAGATGCCGTTAAAACGGCTATTGATGGTTTTATGAAAAATAACACCGTACATATTCTGGTAAATAATACCGGCGGCCCGGCCGGTGGCACTGCATTAAATGCAAGTGCAGCAGATTTTTTGTCGGCCTTCAACAATCATCTTATCAATAACCACAACCTTACGCAGGCCGTTGTACCTGGTATGAAAGAGGCCGGTTTTGGAAGGATAATCAACATTATTTCCACTTCTGTAAAAAGTCCGATAACAGGTTTGGGCGTAAGCAATACCATTAGGGCAGCGGTTGCCAACTGGGCAAAAACACTGGCTACCGAGCTGGGACCATTTGGGATTACCGTAAATAATGTGCTGCCTGGCTTTACAAAAACGGTTAGGGCCGATTATGTTATTGCATCAAAAGCAAAAGCGGGCAATATTACCGAAGCAGAAGTAATGAAGCAACTGGAGGCAGAAATCCCAACAGGCAGAATCGGTCAGCCTGAAGAATTTGGAGCTGCCGTTGCTTTTTTATGCTCCCCGGCAGCAGCTTATATTAATGGCATTAATTTACCGGTTGATGGCGGGAGGCTGAGTTGTTTATAATTTTTTTTTAAAAAAAAACAACCATTTTTTTACTTATCGGGTCTTATTAATGTAAGTTGCATATCTAATTTATTTTACCTTTAATTTCAAAACAAAAAAAACAAAAAAATGAAACTGACAAAATTATTAATGGCAGTGGTTGTATCGGCCACCATGCTTTTTGTAAGCTGCAAGCCAAAAGATGCAGACATTAAAGCCGATGTTGAAAAAGCTTTAAAAGCTGATCCTATGATGATGAATACAACGGTTGATGTAAAAGACGGCGTAGTTACCATGAGCGGCGAATGTAAAGATGATGCATGCAAAGCCATGTGCGAAAAAACTGCTGGTGCAGTAAAAGGTGTAAAACCACCTGTAATTAATAACATGACTGTTGCTGCTCCCCCCCCACCGCCTCCAGCTTCTTTAACAACAGTATTAGATGCAGCCACACAGCAAAAAGTAAAAGATGGCCTGAAAGATATTCCCGGCGTAACCGTGGAATTTGTAGGCGATAAAGCTGTATTGAAAGGATCAGTTACGGATGCAAACAGATTGAAGATCATGCAAATGCTAATGGCAGCAAAAGTACTTTCCGATGCAAGCGGGTTAACTCAAAAAAAATAATTAATTCAAACTTAAAAAAGAAATAAAATGGCATTACAAGATAAATATGCTGAGTTATTGCAAACCGCCACCACCCTGGGTGTTGCAAACTTAGCATCAGCAGAACAGGCAGGCGTTTTACATGTTAGCGGTACTGCAAAAAGCACGGCTGATTATGATGCACTTTGGGCATTATATGCAAAGATTGACCCTAATATGGCCAGCGGAGATTTAATGATGAATATTGATGTTAAAGCCGACGCCGGTGCCCAGTTAAAAGTAACTACCGATAGCACCAACCTCAACATAAGGAGCACACCAAGTACCGAAGGTGAAATTGTTGGTAAAGCCGCTCATGAAGAAGTGGTTACTTTGGTTGAAAAAACAGATGATAGCTGGTGGAAAATTAAAACTGCCAACGGTGAAGAAGGTTACGCATTTGCGCAATACTTATCTCCGCTTTAAAATAATTCATTTACACTTTAAAAGCCATCCCGATTTATCGTGGTGGCTTTTTTATTTGTAGCTTAGTACAAATTATTTTACATGAAGAAGCATTTACTTTTTATCAGTTTGTTTTTTTATGCCGGAGCCAATGCACAATTTTTTAAAAAAGATGCAGGCCTGGCACACACTTTCTCCATTGTTGCCCGTGATCCGGTAACTGGTGAAATGGCCGTTGGCGTGCAAAGCCACTGGTTCAGCGTGGGTACAGCCGTGCCTTGGGGCGAAGCTGGCGTAGGTGTAGTGGCCACACAATCTTTTGTAAATAAAAGTTACGGTATAAAAGGACTTGATTTGATGAAGAAAGGAAAAACTGCACCGGAAGCATTGACTGAATTGCTTGCAGCCGATGAAGGCCGTGAAGTAAGACAGGTGGCCATGATTGATGCTAACGGAAATGTAAATGCCTATACCGGAAAAAACTGTATTGACCATGCCGGCAATATTGTTGGTAAAAATTACTCGGTGCAAAGCAATATGATGCTGACCGATAAAGTAAATGCGGCGATGTCGAAAGCGTTCGAAAGCAGCCAAGGAAAGCCTTTGGCAGAGCGGGTTTTATTGGCTTTAAAAGCTGCACAGGCTGCCGGCGGCGATATACGGGGAAAACAATCTGCGGCTATTTTGGTGGTTGCCGGCAAAAGTACCGGCCAACCCTGGAACGACCGCCTGATTGATTTACGGGTTGATGATAATAAAGCACCATTAGATGAATTGGACAGGTTGTTAAGAACCTTCAGGGCTTACGAACACATGGACAAAGGTGACCTGGCCACAGAAAAAAATGATATGAAGCTGGCTATGGAAGAATATGGAGCAGCTATGAAAATGTTTCCGGATAATTTAGAAATGCAGTACTGGACGGCAATTACATTGGCCAATAACAAAAAGGTTAAGGATGCATCAGCTCTTTTACAAAAGATTTATAAAAAGGATGCCAACTGGCGTGAGTTAACAAAACGTTTACCAAAAGTGAATTTATTAAACGTTTCGGCAGCCGACTTACAACTATTATTAAAGTAAATTTGTAAAAAATAATTACGATGAAATTTTTAAACAACATCATTACCACGCTTTTATTTTCAACAATCATAATATCCTGCACAGCACAAACAAAGACAAGTTTAACTGCAGATGAATTTGAGAAGGAGATCACAACCAAAAAAGACATACAAATACTTGATGTAAGAACGCCCGGTGAATTCTTTGGTGGGCATATAAAAAACGCAATGCAGGCCGACTGGAATGACAAAGCTGAATTTGAACGCCGCCTGGCATTTGTTGATAAAACCAAACCCGTATATGTGTATTGCCAGGCCGGTGGCAGAAGTGCTGCAGCCGCAGATAAGATGCGTAAGGCAGGTTATACAGATGTGTACGAATTAAATGGCGGGGCCAATGCGTGGCGGGCCGCCAACAAACCTTTGGAAGGCGCCAGCACGGAAAAACAAATGACGATTGAAGCATTGAATACAAGAATTAACGCATCAAAAACAGTGCTGGTAGATTTTGGCGCAAGCTGGTGCCCGCCCTGCATACAAATGGAGCCTGTATTAAAAAGTCTGTCAGATAATAATAAAGAAAAATTTACTTTCGTAAAAGTTGACGGTGGCAGAGACCAGGATATTTTACAAAACTACAAAGTAACAGCGCTACCGGTGTTTATTGTTTTTAAAGATGGTAAACAGGTTTGGCGTAAAGATGGGATTGCAACTGAACAGGAATTAGCAGAACAACTCAAATAATTCAATCCTGCGTTAATTCCTTAATAAAATTACTAACCAGGTAGCTGATCAGTTTACCGGTTGTTTCATTTTTTCTTCCGTCGGCCAGTTGTGTGGCGCCTTCGCAAATATGCAGGTAAGCCGGTTTTGAATCCTGTGCAGCAAAAGTTACAAACTTTCTTGCTAGCAAAGGAGTAATTCCGCTTGGTGTAATGGCGCTGCTCAACGCGTTTTCAACGCAATCCAGGTCAATATCTAAACCGGTATAACTGTCTTCTGTAAAGCCGGTGGAATGCGCAACAGCCTGTATAAAATTCTTGCGTTCGTGAATAAAAATCTCTTCGTAACTGATATAATCAAGGAACGGGTTGTTATGAATATCCATCAGCACATTCTGCGAAATATAATTTTCGTGCAGCCCAACCATGCAATACTTTCCCAGGTATCCATCTTCTTCTGCATACCTGAATCCGTTGCCACTGTGCCTTCCTTCAGCAACGCTATAGTCAGCATGTGCATCCAGGTTTATACAGTTGATCTGTGAAAGGGGAATCAATTCTGCCTTGTGCAAACCTTTGGCAACACCTTTAATAATGGGATACGCATTATTATGCCCGCCGCCAATAATAATGGGTATTTTTTTTGCAGATGCAATTACTTTAAGCAGGTTCTCCACTTCTTCATCAACAATATTCAATGCATGGCGGTATGCATTTATTTTTTCTTCAGGATTGTAGGCATTATTTTCAATCAGGAATTTTATATCTCCAAAATCAAAATGCCCTAATATCAATGTATTTTCTCCGGTTAAATAATCGTTGCTCTGTATATTTAAAAAAGAAGATAAAAACGACAGCCATGCCGTTTCGGTGCCCCCAATTCCATAATTTGCCTGCACACCAAAATCTTCGGGAATACCAAGTATAACAAATTTCGCTTCTGATTCTTTCAATACCTCCGGCCATTCGCTATCAGGCTTTAAAAATTTTACACGCTCTCCCATCCTGGTTTCAAAGCGCCTTACTTTGGTTAGCGATAAAATATCTTCCTTAGAGTAAAATTTAAAATGTTTCATTAACGGAAGTTAGGGAAATTCCATTTGTAAAAAGGGCCATGCATCAAAATAAATATATCTGTTCCGCTTATTTATTGCATGTTGCGCTTTACCGTATTTTTAAAAAATTACGTTAAGAGATGTTAATTAAATCCTGTTGGTACAGTATTTGTTTATTGCTGGGTTATGAAAACAAAAAACATAATCTCAGCAATTTTATCAGGTATAGCATTATGCTTTACCGCCGTATCTAACGCACAAAGCCCGGTAGAACCGATGCAGAAAGGCAGTGTATCTTTCAGCGCCGGTGTTGGTGTAGGTAATGAGTATAACAGTAATTACTACAACTCGGCTATTGGTACAAAAGCCGTTATTGAAGCAGGTTTGTGGCAGGCTGGTCCTGGTGTAATAACGCTAGGTGGCGAGTTTGGCGGCACATTCTCTAACGGCGGGAAATTTAATAATTACAAAGCACACACTTTTGTTGTAGCAGGCCGCTCAGCCTGGCACCACGGTTGGAAGGTGAAAGGACTTGATACTTACGCAGGGCTTTCTGCAGGTGCTGGTTTTAATCAGTATAGTTACAATGATGGTGGCAAAATAAAGCAAAATGAAGTGGTACCGGTTTTCGGAGGCTTTGTTGGTGCTTCCTATTTTGTAACCCCAACCTTTGGTTTTAATGTGGAAGCCGGTTACGATATTACCAAGATACAGGCCGGGATCATTTTAAAACTAAAATAAGGCTGGTTGTGTTTTACTATTTTTGCTGCATAAAAATGTATGAACGCAGCAAAAGCATATACCGCTAAACTTATTTTTACAGGCGAACAATGGCTGCATCAACATGCAGCTATTGTTGTTGATGGTATTATTACAGGTGTGCTTTCTGTTACAGCGGTGGATCCGCTGACCGAGACCATAAATTTCGGCGACAGCATATTGGCACCTGCATTTATTGACCTGCAGATATATGGTGCGTATGAAAAACTTTTTGCAGTTTATCCGCATACCAATTCTTTACAATTATTGAACAGCTATTGCAACAGCGGTGGTGCAGCCTTTTGTATGCCTACCATTGCTACCAACCATACCGATATACTTTACAAAAGTATTGATGCAATAAGGCAATACTGGCAGCAGGGCAGCGAGGGGATACTGGGGCTGCATGCAGAAGGCCCCTGGATAAATAAATTAAAAAGAGGCGCCCATATCGAATCCTTTATACACGGCCCTTCATTAAAAGAGGTAGAAGAATTGTTGAGTTATGGTAAAGACGTTTTAAAAATTATCACACTTGCACCCGAGGTGTGCAGTAAAGAAGTTATTGAACTTATCAATTCTTCTGGCATTAAAATTTTTGCAGGCCATACTAATGCAAGCTATACCGAAGCAATGCAAAGCTTCGATAATGGCATTGCCGCTGTCACCCATTTATACAATGCCATGAGTCCTTTCCAACACCGCAGTCCGGGCCTGGTGGGAGCAACACTGGATCATCAGAAAATTATGGCAAGTATTATTGCGGATGGTTTTCACGTAGATTATGCGGCCATACGTATAGCAAAGAAGATAATGGGACAACGGCTTTTTGCCATTACGGATGCGGTAACTAAAACCACCGAAGGGTATTATCAGCATCAGCCCGATGGAGATAAATATATAGCCGGTAACATCCTTAGCGGATCGGCGTTGACAATGTACAAGGCATTACAAAACCTGGTAAAGCATGTTGGCGTAGAAACTGGTGAAGCGCTTCGCATGTGCAGCCTGTATCCTGCCCAGGCAATACAAATAGACGATCAGATAGGTAGAATTGCTAAAGGTTATAAAGCAAAAATGGTATTGCTGCCAACATTGCTGGATGAGACAGCGATTCAGATCATTTCTTAAATATATTTTAGCGCATACATGACCTCCGGGCTTAACTTACCTAAATAACGCTTGCGCCTCAGTTTTAATTGAGTTATATTTATACCAGTTCTTTTCTTCACACTTTAAATTACAGGTTATGACAATCCTCGAGAAATTTGAATTTTGGGAAGACAGGCATCACCCAAAATGGCTGGATATTATTCGTATAGCTTTAGGAATATTTCTTTGTTACAAAGGGGTTGATTTTCTCCGCAACAGCAGCAACCTCATCAGCCTGATGAAAAACACCTCTCCCTTCAGCGAATTTATGATTGTTTTGCTTGCACATTATGTAGCTTTTGCCCATTTACTGGGAGGATTGTTTTTAACGCTTGGGGTATTTACCAGGGCAGCCTGCCTGATACAGATACCTATTTTACTTGGTGCCATTATTTTTGTAAACATCAATGCCACAAAAGACGCGTTCAGCCCTTATTCAGAATTATTTCTTTCAATTATCATCCTGCTGCTGCTGATTTATTTTTTAATAATCGGGAACGGCCCGCTATCGGTAAAAATACCGCCCGAAGAGCATTTAAAGGAACATGAAGATTATATTAAAAAGGTAAAGGGAGAAGAATCTAAATTGCTGCCGTAAAATAAAAATGATTCGAATTGCACGAACCATTTCTATTTCATGCTTATTCCCCTTTAGTTTTAAATGAGGTATCAAGAGGAGCCACCTGCTATCAATGCAATAGATAACTGGTTCCTTGTATTGAACGAATAAACTTATCCGGTCCAACAACTTTTACGTTGTCAAAAACAACCATGGTACCAGGCGCACAGCGGGCCATCAGGCTACCGACAGGTTTCAGGCTGTTGCTGTTTATAAAACCAGTCTCTACACCCCTGAAATTGGTACCTGAAAAATACATCGTGGCACTTACAACCTGATACTTAAAATCAAATTCAAAATCTTTCAATTCAGCACGGCAAACATCCTGGCGGCGGAAAATAACTGCCTGCATTTTTTCATTCTCCGGAGCAGGCTGCGAACAAATGTTGAAGCCTCCGCCTGTATCATCAGTTGAAGATAAACGACCGGGTATGCTGCTGTTGCTTGCAACATAAGCCATATGGCTGCTTACGGGTAAAACGCCCATGCTTAAAAAAGAGAAAAGGATTACTTGTTTCATAGTTTAAAGTTTTTACGGGGTGAATAATACTTTAAAACTAATAATTCAAAAGTGAAAGAATTGTTAGAATTCACCGATGCTGACCATAAGGCTGATAATTTTTTATTAGCTAATACAACCTCGATAATAAATTATTTTTTCGCACTCACCTGCCATATCACATTACTTGCATCATCGGTTACAAGCATAGATCCGTCTGCAAGTAACGCAACACAAACAGGCCTGCCATACACTTCGCTTTTATCAGCGTTGGCAATAAAGCCGGTTAAAAAATCTTCTGGCTTACCGGAGGGCTTTCCATTTGCAAAAGGAACAAACAATACTTTATATCCTGATAAGGAAGACCGGTTCCAGGAGCCATGCTGGCCAACAAATGCACCATTGTGATATTTAGCGGGGAAAGATTGTTTATCATAAAATGCCAATCCAAGCGAAGCCGTATGTGACCCCAATCCAATATCAGGTACAATGGTTTTACTTACCAGGTCGGGCCTTGGTTCATCTTTCATTCGAGGGTCTTCATTGCTACCAAAGTACGCATAAGGCCAGCCATAAAACCCGCCTTCTTTTACAGATGTTATATAATCAGGCACCAGGTCATCACCCAGTCCATCTCGTTCATTTACTGCAGTCCACAAAGTATTGGTACCTGTTGCCCAGGCCATACCAACAGGGTTGCGAAGGCCGCTGGCAAATACTTTTTCTCCGGTACCATCAGGATTCAGTTCCAGTATATTTGCCCTTCTTGCTTCTTTATCAATACCGTGCTCTGCTACATTACTACCCGAACCTACCGTTACATAAATTTTGTTTCCGGCCTTATTTGCAATTATATTTCTTGTCCAGTGATTGTTATAACCACCTGCCGGTAAAGCAACAATTTGTTTTCCTTCACTGGTTAATGCTGTATCTCCCTTTTTATAATTAAACTGAAGTACTGCATCGGTATTGGCAATATAAAAATGATCATTCAATATCAGCATACCAAGTGGCTGGTTTAATTCTTCGGCAAAAACAAAGCGTGTTTCGTAAATACCATCTTTATCAGCATCACGGAACATAGTAATTCGGCCGGCACTTTCTCCCAGGTGCTGCGTTTTTATTTTACGGGAAATTTTTGCCCCTATCTTTTTAAGGCCTTTTAATATTGTATTTGATTCGGCAATAAACACATCGCCATTATTGCCTACATATATCCACCGTGGATTGTCCAAGCTATCGGCAAACCTGGTAACTACAAAGCCCTGCGGAGCTACCGGTGTTTTACCGGCGGGCCAACCAATTACCTTACTGAAATTGCGGGCCGATTCTGTAGCAAAAGGAGGAGGTAGTGTATCTCCGGAATAAAAACCTGAATCCATTTTACTTTTGGCAGATTCTTTATGAGAACGGGTATTACCACATGCCAATGCGGTAATAATAAGAAAAACAGTTAGAATAATTTTTGTCATAAAACTTTTACTTTTTAGTAAGGAATTCTTTTATCGCCAAAATGATACCAATATTTAAAGAAAATCAAACAATGCTTTTTTAAACGCTGCTGTAGCCTGCACATGCACTATATGCCCTACCCCGCTTAACTCAACCAGCTTACAATTGTTTACCTGTTGTTGTAATTTTTTCCCCAATTGGGGATATTGACCGTGTTTGCTTTTTTGTTCTTCCTTCAACCCAGATTTTGCATTTAAAATCTACTGCGACTTCCAAATCCTTCACAGCTAAGCCTTTCAGAACATTTTTTGAATTCAAAATAGTGCACTATTCTTTTATCCAAAAAATAACCTGAATCCCTTATCTGTTTTGTATTTGAAACCCTCGCTACGATTTCAACTGCAAAATGTGGGTTCAACAAATCTTTACACCAATGTTTCTATCGGCCTGGCTAATACTAAGTAACGTTGGGCTGGCTATCTGTTAAATCTCATAAATCATCTGGTAAGTAATGTCATTTACCAATGCTACACTGTCAAAGTCTGATAGTGCCAAAAAACAACCTACTTCAGGATACCTTAATCTGTCGTATCATAAACTCGATTAAGTAAATTTGTAAAAAACATAGAGTATGCTAATAGCAATAAATCCCAAATTACCCATGCGTAATAAAAACATTACGAGGGATTTCTACCTTAACAAATTAGATTTTACCGAATTTGGCAATGCTGAATACCCCGAATATTTAATGGTAAAAAAAGACAAAATAGAAATTCACTTTTTTGAGTTCAAGGAACTTAACCCAACAGAAAATTACGGACAGGTTTATATTAGAACCGACGATATCGATACCCTATATCAATCTATGCTGGATGATAAAGTAACCATACACCCGGCCGGGCACCTGCAGGCTAAGCCATGGGGACAAAAAGAATTTGCTTTGCTTGACCCGGATAATAATTTACTCACTTTTGGGCAAGGTATATAAATAAGGTTTCTTTAAAACTGATAAGCCAATTCAGCGTTTCAGTTTTCAGTTGCCTGCAATCACCTGGCTTTGGTAGTTAGCGCAACGCCAATAAAGAAATTTAATACAGCTATCGCTGGGAGATGTGGTGAGTAACCCCAAGCACGCAGAAAAATTACTTTTTGCAACGATCCTATTCTCTTACTTATTAATAAATTCCCTGGCAATACTCAATGGCCTGGATGTAAACCTTTTTTTTATATGGTGGCCTCCAATGCGGTGTAAAATATCCCTCAGTGTTTCAATCACTTCTATGGTATGATCTCCTTTGTTAATCATCACACACTCTGCCATGGCGGCATGTGCAGCATCGGTAATTTCTGAACGGGTGGCAATGCCAGATTTGTTAAGTGTTTCCAATACCTGCGTTGCCCATACTACCGGAACATGAGCTGACTCACATATCCATAAGATCTCTTCCTGTATTTCTCCCATTCTTTCAAAGCCAATTTCCACGGCAAGGTCGCCACGGGCTATCATTACTCCAAAAACTGGTTGCCTCATTCCACATAGTAAAAGATCAGGAAGGTTTTTAACAGCTTCAGGCGTTTCTATTTTAATGATGATATGGGGAGGATGTGCAGACAGATTTTTAAGGGCCATACTCAAACCTTCGAGGTCCGAAGGGTATTTTACAAAAGAATAGCCCACCAAATCAGCGTGTTCTGAAACAAAAGGCAGGCAGGCTTTATCAAATTCAGTTACCGGAGAAATGGCGAGGGCAGAATCGGGGAAATTAATGCCTTTATCATTCTTTATCTGTTGCTTTGCGGAAGATATACGTATGATTCGAAAACCCACTTTACGCTTTTTCACAATTTCAATAATCCCTTTGATCATACCATCATCAATATACACCCGCTCTCCTTTTTTCAACATGGGTAAAATGCCCTGCTCATTCGGACTTATAACTATTTCATCATCCACAAAACCTTTGGCATCGTATGCAAGCCAAACCATTTCACCTTCTGCCACTTTTACCTTCCCGTCTGTTCTACCCTTTTTAAGCAGTGATGTTCTTATTTTAGGACCGGCAATATCCATGTATACCTTACAATCCAATCCTGTGTGACGGCAAGCCCGTTTTAAATGTTGAATCATCTTCGACCAGGTGGCTTCATCATCATGGGCACAATTGATACGGGCCACATTCATTCCATTTTGCAAAAGGTTTTTGATCAATGCATAATTATTGGCAAAAGAAGCGTCAAAAGTTACCATGATAAAAGGAATCACCGAATCTTTTTTTTGCCAAAAAGCAACTGGCTTTTATAAACAATTTGTTGCTGATTGTATGCATACGTGCAGGGATCAAGTTGCCCGGCTGGATAACTGTTACCTAATCGCTGCAGGATAGCCTGCAACTGGCGGTGGATATGGCTTTCGGAACTGGCCAACGAAGATAGGCCATGAATATGCAGCCAGTCCTGCAGTTCTCTTATATCTTCATTCCTGAGCGTTAAATAATGCAGCAGGTTTTTGGCAGCAGGTTGCTGTTTTGAATGAATTGATTTTAACAGGTCTTGTTTCTTCTTTACTTCGGCCAACATTTTTTCTTCCAATGCAGACAGTTGCTGCTTTATTAAATCCAGTGAATCGTATTTCATTTTAAAATCACCGCAGCTTTACTGCTGATAAATTAAAATTAGACCTCTTATTTTTCTTCAGAGGTGACTAATATCAGCAGCTTAACTGATTTAATGCTGTCTTTTGAAAACTGAATGCATTTACCTGGGCCCGATGGTTGGCAAGCTTTACATTTGATAACCTCTGGCAGTAAGTACAACCTGGAGTAACGGAAATGTTAAATAGAAATTTATTTACCCTCCTTCATAAAAGCAATCATCTCTTTATACCTCTTATTATACGGATTAAAAAACTGGGTTATCATCGGCACATGTTTTTTACCCGACAAAATATGGTAACTGAATTTTACATCATACTTTTTTAGCGAATCAGTAAATCTTTCATTACCGCTGCTGATAGATGGATATGTTTTACCACCCTGGTAAATAAGCATGGGCGGCATACCGTTATGTAAAAAATAAATGGGCGAAGCGGCTTTCCAGGTAACCGGATCATTGCTGAAAGTAGTAAGGTAAGTATCGCCGGCAGGCAAATGTTCTTCTTTAAGATAATGATATATATCCAGCCCCGCCGCATCAATCAGGATAATACCCTTTACCGGGTTCGGTATATTTTCCTTTTTAAAATAGTCAGGTTTAATGCTTACCAATGCAGCCAGGTGCCCGCCGGCAGAGTGCCCTGAAATAAATATCCGGTTGCTGTCGCCACCAAAAGCAGTTATATTATTTCTCACCCACTTTACGGCGGCAGCAATATCTTCCGCCATTTCGTTATAACCTGCATTAGGGCTTTTAGGATAATCAGGTATTACGGTAACAATACCTTTACGTGCCATGCGGCTGCCAAAATAACTGTATAGTTTTTTATTGCCCGAATTCCAGTTTCCGCCATGCACGAAAATATAAACGGGTTTCAGTTCATTTTTTTTGGAAGGAGCAAATACATTTAATTCCCGTGCTGTACTGCCGGTATGGGTGCTATTATAAACTATATGTTTGTTGCGGTGTACGGATTTGAATGCACAGCCTGCTGTTGAAAATAACAGCACAATGGCAAAAAATGCAATACTTGTAGGTAAATGATTTTTTTTGATGGCTTTTTTTATTAGCATTTACGGTTTTATCTAGAAGAAAGATTTTTTATAGTTTCAGGCAGTTGTACCAAACTGAATTTTATTTTATTTTAGGCTTTGCTATGGTTTGTGGCAAACAAACCATTCATTTGGGCATTCTAAAACCGGCATTGAATTCTTCGGCTTTCTGAAAAAATATTTATCAATAATATTCCAACTGCATCGGCGTTAAAAACAATTTTTAGATATTGAGTTCGTGGGCAAAGAAAAACGGCAGCGGCATGATAACAAGTAAATTTTGTTTCGTGTGCCAGCACAAATTAGAAAAATCTTATTGGGTTTTAAACAGGTTTGCTGCGAAAGGTAAATATATGAAGGCGTACCAGGTATCTAAGTTTTTTCAGCCTGTTGGCCTTTCCCTTGCCACAGCAGATATACGACCAGGCTAATGTGTGTGGCATGTCGTGCCAGTGTAAGATCTTTTTAATTGTCAGGTTCTGGCCTTTTTATTTTGCAACTGCATTAGTGGGCACAGATACTTTACCGCGCATTGCCAAGCCGCATAGCTGCCGGTAAGGGTGTTCGTGCAACAGATAAATTTGGTCACGCTGTTTTGTTTATCTACCTTCTCCGTATGAAACAAGAAATAATCATTCCGCTGAATTAGCACTCCACGAAATTGTGACCTTCTAAACTTTGCCTCTTCAGTGTTTTTAATTCGATGCAATTAATAGCAGAAGCTATTATCAAAATAATGATCTGCTGATTCATTAATACAAAATACTTTATACACGTACCTACAAATATTGTTAATCACTAAAATTGAACAGATGAAAAAATTGTATTCAATCACCATCTTTACTCTTTTTGTTTTTACGTTTGCCAACGCACAACAAAATGTAAGCATTACTAACGATGGATTACCACCGCATAGCAGTGCAATGCTGGATGTAAGACATCCTAATAAAGGATTGCTAATACCACGTGTAGTACTTACCGGAACAAATGATGCCACAACTATTCCTTCGCCGGCTGTCTCGTTACTGGTTTACAATACTAATACCACAGGGGGAGGTACCGCAGTAACCCCAGGCTATTATTATTGGAGTGGTTCGGCATGGCTGCTGATAAACACCGGTTCTGGAAGTAGTTGGTTGCTTACGGGTAACGCAGGTACTGACCCAATTTACAATTTTATCGGCACAACTGATGAAAAGCCGATAATATTTAAGCAGAATTATAGTAAGTCAGGATACATAGGCGGCATCGTAAATGATGGCAATGTTCTCTTTGGCTACCAGAGTGGCTTAAACAATACTGGATTTAGTAATGTTGCTTTTGGTATCAGAGCTTTATTTTTAAACCAGACTACCTCAAATCTTGTAGCCATTGGTGATTCAGCATTATTTAATAATGTCGCAGGTTTTCGAAATACTGCTGTTGGATCAAAATCCCTTTACACAAATACTTCTGGCAGCAGGAACACTGCTATCGGCTTTCAGTCGCTCTATTTAAATACAACGGGAAGCTCAAATACAGCTAACGCTAATTTTTCTCTTAATTCAAATACTACGGGAAGTTTTAACACTGCAACAGGAGTTAGTTCACTTTTTGCAAACACCACAGGAAACAACAATGTAGCTAACGGTGTTAACTCGCTAAGTTTGAATACAACGGGAAATAATAATGTTGCTGATGGATATCAGGCATTGTTTAATAACACTTCAGGTTATAGTAACGTGGCTGTAGGGATGAAGGCTTTATATTTAAACACAACATCTTCTAATACCGTCGCCATTGGCGATTCTGCATTATATAAAAACAATAACGGCAACGCAAACACAGCAGTGGGGTCCAAAGCGCTTTACGCCAACACTACCGGATATAATAATACTGCTACTGGCGACCATTCGCTTTATTCTAATATCTCCGGAGGAGACAATGTTGCTACTGGCGGATATGCTCTCGGCTCGAATACAAGTGGCTACGGGAATACTGCATTTGGCCGTGATGCACTTACCTCAAATACTACTTCAGATAATAATACTGCGACAGGCGCATATACACTTTATTTAAATACTGGGACAGGCAATACTGCTAATGGTTTTGATGCCCTATATAATAATTCTACAGGGAGTCATAACGTTGCAATAGGTGATTTCGCATTATATAGTAGTGTAGCTACTGAACCCAACACTGCCGTTGGTTCAAATGCCTTGTCTTTAAATACCACAGGGTTTTATAATACCGGTATTGGATACCAGGTGCTTAGCACAAATACAACGGGCGCCAGCAATACTGCTATCGGCTCCCAGGCTATTCAGAACAATACACAAGGAGTTGAGAACACAGGCATGGGCTCCAATTCACTTTATAGTAATACAAATGGTAGTCATAACACCGGCCTTGGGATGTACACTCTTTTTGCCAATACAACAGGAAATTTTAATACAGCTTTAGGGTACAATAGCGATGTACTGTCTGGCAATTTAACCAATGCGACAGCCATAGGTGCAAATGCAGTAGTAAACGCCAGTAATAAAGTACGTATTGGCGATGCAAATGTAACCGTTATTGAAGGCACAGTTGCTTATAGCTTTCCTTCTGATGCAAGATTTAAATACAACATACAAAACAATGTACCCGGACTGGAATTTATTAAAAAGCTTACACCTGTTACTTATTATTTTGATGAAAAAAAATTAGAGGACTACAGCAGAACCGGCGTGATAAATAACAATCAGATAGTACCTGCATTATACAGTGAAGAGAAACAATTGCATACAGGATTTCTTGCCCAGGATGTTGAGAAAATTGCAAACCAATTAGGTTATAATTTTGATGGTGTACATGCTCCGGTAAATAACAAAGATCATTACAGCCTTGCCTACAGCCAGTTTATTATGCCGTTGGTAAAAGCAGTGCAAGAACAGCAGCAGATAATTGACGAACAGGATAAAAAAACAAATAGGCAGGATAAGAAAATAAGTATGCAGGATGAACAAATCAGAAAGATGAATGACCAGATACATGCATTGACAAAAGCTGTCAAAAAATTATCACATGGATAAATTTTGATGAATATCCCTTTTCAGCATTCATCTTGGCCAATTAGTAAATTTAAAAAAGCATTTTCTATACCGGTAGTTCATCACCAACACGAACCCTTTATTTACTTTTATATTTTATTGAATGAACCTTTCGGTTTGTAATAACAGCTCCGATATAAAATGAGCATTCCCGTTGGTGGGACAGCGACCAAAAGAAAAAAAATTACTCGTTTTAACTAAAAAATGCTGTTGTGGTTACATTTCAATATTCCTTTTATAAATCCTTTATTACATCTCTCTTCGTCTTAGTGAGGTAAATTACTGTTACCAGAATAGCAACCAGGAAAATTACACTTGTGATTACAGTGCCAAGCCCTAAGCCCCCATCATCATGAGATTGTGAGAGATAGTCGCCCATGGAAGCACCCAGTGGCCGGGTTAATATATACGCAATCCAAAAAGTGAGAACTGCATTCAGGTGTAAGTATTTATAGGCAACAAAGGCAACTATAATCAATCCGGCAAATATACCTGCCGACAATAAATAGCCCAGTTTAAGGCTTTCTGCCAAAAGGTCTCCGGCAGCAGTACCCAATGCAAAAGTAAACAGTATTGCAAGCCAATAAAATGCTTCCCTCTTAAGCGAATCAATTTTATGAATTGATAGAGTTTTTTCACTCATATACCAAATTATAAAAGTTATTGCCAATGCTGCCGCAAAAACAGTCGTTGTTATTTCAAGCGATACACCCAGATTATCTGTAAGGTTATCGGTAATTAAAGTACCCACCACACTTATTAAAACAACGGCAAGCCAGTAAATACCAGGGATATATTTTTTTGATCTGAATTGGAAGTAAAGAGCAATGATAAGCAACACGCCCATTACAATAGAAGTTCCTGTAAGCCCCAGGCTGAAATTGTTATTCAGAAAATCTGCAGCAGTCTCTCCTACCGTAGTACATAAGATTTTGATAACCCAAAAGTATAGTGTAATCTGGGGTACTTTGTTTAATATTTGTCTTCCTGTTTTGAAGGTATCTGTGTGTGGCAAGTTGGTTGTATTCATGTATATTTTATATTGATTTAAATTACCCCACCCCTTCCCGGGCACTATAGATGCAAAGATTAACAATCAACTCTGTGGAAATACTGTAGATAATATTAATGGATGGATGGTATTAAACATTCAGTTTTAACCAGGTCTATATCCAACAAGTGCCAACATCCCGAAAAAAAAGCAACCCTGCCCTCACTGATAGTTTAAAAATAGCAGGTTCCTTTTGAAAATTGAAAAGAGAGCAAAATGGTAAATACAATGGGGGGTAGAACTAAAACGGCAATAGTTGTCCCCACCTGTACCGATCATTTCGGCTTTATTTCAGCAACCGGTCCCGTTACCTTTACGTTCATCATTTAAAGTTTTGGAAAGGGACTTTGCGCCGGTTGCAATTTATTATTCTAAAATCAGCGTAAAACCCGATATTTTTTTAAATTATACAAGAACATAAATTTTAAAAAGCTACACCCATCGGTTTGCCAAAATGCGGCTGACGGGAGCCGTATTTCACCTTTTTATTGCTGCGCCGGTTAGCGTTGGAGGGTCAAAAACCCCGACGGGAGTTCACAGCTTTCTGCATGATTTATAACGCCGTTACGTGAAACTCCGATGATTAATACTGCTTAACGATTATGCTGCCTGCTCTCTTCACCAACCGGAACCATTTACTTTCTTTTACATTTTGCTTAATAAGCGTTTCGTTTCTTAAGAACAGCTTAAAATAGAAAATGTGTATTTCGGTTGGTGGACAGCAACCGATAGAAAAAAGCAAAGCCCAATTGTAAATACACGAAGATTTGCCGCTTAATTATTGGATTTTATAATAGTCTACGCCAGATGGAGGCTTTTCATCCCCTTCGCTTATGCTCCCACCCGATCAACGGGTCAATGGTATGTACGATTTCCAGGAGCGCTGTTTTAAACTGCTGGCTTTTATTTATCCTGTGATGAAATTTTTTTTCGGGGAAAGGATGCTTTAAAAATAATTGCGCATCCTGTACAATCTCCTCTAAAAAAGAATCCTGAACAATTTTAAAAGGCGGCAGGTTCATTTCCTGAGCATACTCATCTACCAATATCTTTAAGGCCAGCAGTTTTTGTTGGCTGTAGCGGCTGTAGGTTTTCCGCTGCCTGCCATTAAGTTTAGGAAAGTAATCTTTACTGGAGGCCGATTCCAGTTTTATGTTTTGCTCGTGTAAAAGTTCGCCAAGGTTTTTTTGCCGTATCTCGGGTAAAAGCAGTTCTTTTAAACGCGGCAGGTATATCACATCGTTACCGGCATAAGCCAGTTGCCGGCTGCTCAGCGGCCGGTTGCCCCATCCGGCAGCCTGTATTGATTTGTCGGGCGGCACCCCAAATTCCTGCTCTAAAACAGCCCCCAGCGAAGTTACAGGCCACTTGCATAAATCGGCGGCTATCTGAATATCAAATAAGTTTGCAGGATTGCAGCCATGTCTTTTCAATACATCCACGTCGTTTGCTCCGGAATAAACCAGTTTACATATAGTGGTGTCTTTAAACAGCAACCATAAGGGTTCCATGTTTTTTATCTCTATCGGATCAATCAAAAAACACGTAATGCCGTCAAACACCTGCACAAGCTGCAGTTGAATACCGTAGTGTTTATTAAAGCTGTCGAATTCTGTGTCTATCGCAAATTCCTTAAACGTATTCAGCCGTTCGACTACTGCCTGTAAATGTTCTTTGTTATTAACCAATTCTATTGGTATGTCGTTATCTGTAGTTTTCAATATTAAATTTTGGTTGTGTAAAGTTAACCCATGCCAACCTATTAATCAGCAGCGGCAAAGATGAAGCAAATGTTTCGGTTGCAGAAGAGCAGCTGGTAGACAGGATTAGGCAGAACAGGTGTTTTAAATAAGCAGTGTGCGTTGTGAAAACCAGGCAAGTACGGAAAAATCTTTAAATTGTTTAGTAGCTTTCATCTTTTAAATTATGCAATAAATAAGTAGAATGCCAAATAGAACAGGCTCAGGCTGGATGAGTGATTTGGTATATTTTTTTTACAAGCTTTACAAATTCTATGTCTTGCTTGTTTGGGTTTAACTGGCTTAAAGGTTTATTTGGGTCATTAAAAAATTGGATAGCCGCCAACTCAAATTTTTCTGGCCCTGTTTCCGGATCAGGATATTTGAAACTTGCTAAATCATATAAACATGGACTTAGTAGAATTGGAATAATTGGCCGATTGGAAAGTTGCACCTTAGACATAAGGCCAGGCAACTCGCTTTTTCGAATATACTCTGAGGCCAAAAAGTGTTTACTTATCAGCAATAAAAAAAACCTTAGCATTGAGGATCGAATTACTTATACTGCGTCCCCATGTTGAACCAGGCTCTAAGTCTTTATCAGACCAGGCACATACCTGATCTTGCATGCGTAATGGCTCCAGATGAGTTAATATTTTGTTCAAATAATTTTCGTCTTCATGTGCGTAGCTTATGAAAATTGGAGAGCGAAGATTCATCTTTTCGATATTAATAAGACTGTTGCGAAAATAAATAATCCGTTTGGTAATAACCGGTATTAAAAAGGCCCGGTCAACACTAAATTTATAAAAACGTTCCAAATCGCTCAAAATGGCAGGTATATCCATTTGGAGTTCTAAGCAAATAATCCTGATGCTCCGGTTCTGCAGGCCAAAATGTACTCATCGGTTCTAAAGTAGTTACAATTTTACCGCTCCATTTTTTCGAATTATTAACTATCTCAATAATTTCTTCAGCCACTTTTCTTTCTTCTTCATCCTGGATAAAAATTGCTGAACGATAGCTTGATCCTCTGTCATTACCTTGCCTGTCAACTGTTGATGGATCATGAATTCTATAGAAATAATCGAGAATTTTTCTAAAACTTGTTTTAGCAGGATCGTACGTTAATTCAATTCCTTCGGCATGGCCGGGATGTTTGCGGTAGGTTGGGTTTTCGTTTTCGCCACCTATGTATCCTACCTCTGTATTAACTATTCCGGGCCTTACTCTAAACAGATCTTCCATTCCCCAAAAACAGCCACCAGCTATATATGCCTTTTTATAGTTGTCCATATCTTTTAATTTTTATGTTGAAGCACGCTTATTTTATTAATCAAATTTAGCAAAATATCCGTTTTGTTATGCACTGCAAATTTAAGACCTGAAACAGATGGAAAGCAAAAAATTTAACTAATTATAAAATCATATAAATCCATTCAATCCGTGTACTCAGCATGTCGAAGTATCCGTGTTCAAATTTTTTTTGTGTCCTTACGATAGGAAAGCTATCGAAACGCCAAACACTTAAGCCAGTTGCAGACAATACTTTGAAACTAAAAAGCGCAGACAACCGTATCTTGTATACAAATGTCTTTATGCAAAAATATCTGAGCATGCAGTTTTTGAAAGTAATAGGTTGTGCAATTGTTGCAGTAATCTTCTGTGCAACAATGCAGGCGCAGTCGGCTAAGGACACTTCAGACAAAATTGAAAAGATCTTTGCAAGGTATAAACCGCAAAACCCCGGCGCCCAATTAACGGTGAGCAGGAACGGTGTGATCCTTTTCTCGAAAGCCTGGGGTATGGCCAACCTGGAAAATAATATTGCTATGAGCCTGAATAATGTGACGGAAGCAGGCTCAGTTAGCAAGCAATTTACCGCTGTCGCTATATTGATGCTGGAGGCGCAGGGGAAGCTATCTCTTGATGATGATATAAGAAAGTATATTCCTGAAATGCCCGATTACGGCGTACCCATTAAAATCAGGCACCTGATGCACCACAGCAGCGGATTAAGAGATTGGGGAAGCATTGCGGAACTTGCAGGATGGCCAAGAACCACTAAAACTTACCACAATGAAGATGCACTTGAAATTATTGTAAGACAGAAAACTTTGAACAATAAACCAGGCAATGAATTTGGGCACAGCAATTCTAACTTTAACCTGCAGGGTTTAATTGTGGAACGTGTAAGCGGTATGACACTGGCTGAATTTAGTAACATAAATATTTTTACCCCCGCCGGAATGACCCACACCGAGTGGCGTGATAACTTTAAAAAGATCGTACCAAATCGTGCAATTGCATACGAGAAAAAAGACGGTACCTATTTAACTGATATGCCCAATGAATACGTTTACGGCCATGGCGGTCTTATTACTACTACAGAAGATCTTTGTAAATGGGTTGATTTTTATTCATCGGCAAAGCTGGGCGGCCCATCGCTGTTAAAAAAACAAATTGAGACGGATAATTTTAATGACGGCACCAAAAATGTTTACGCCGCTGGATTAAGAATACTGAAAGCAAAGGGCTATGATGTTTACCGGCACAATGGTGCCACGGCGAGCTACAGGGCATCGTTGGAATATTTTCCTGAAGTCGGTCTTACAATTGCGGGCCTCAGCAATACTTCTGAATTTGATTCTTCCTATGATGCGTTCAGTCAGTTGGAAGATATTTTTTTACCGGTAAAAAGTGCTACAGTAAAGCCTGCGGCACTAAAATTAGATTCCGCAAAACTGGTACTGCTGGCAGGTGCTTACCGGGCAGTGAAATCCGGTGAGGGGTTAAAGATATCTTTTGAAAAAGGCAGGCTCTACGGAAATAATTTTCCGCTGGTAGCAATTACTCAAAGTATGTTTCGCTTTGGTGGGGATGTATTAATGTTTGATATGCCGGACCGCATACGCTTTGTAAACCCCGACAGGGATACACTTATTTATTTACCTGTGGAGAAGGCAAACCTAACTCCTTCCCTGCTGCTGCAATATGTAGCAACCTATCATTCCAATGAAACGGCTTCCGATCTGAAGATCGTAGTTGAAAATGATAAACTAAGGCTTTACATGCATCCTTATAAATTCTATGAGCTTACTCCTGTTTATAAAGATGGTTTTACTATTGAAGGTTTAGGTGGCACTGTTTATTTTGAAGGAAAGAGAGCCGGTAAATTCAACGCAATGAAAGCAAGTATCTCCCGTGCCCGCAATGTAGCATTTACAAGAATTAAATAGCGTATCTCAGTTGAAAGAACCTGCAATAATTTTAACGCTCCACCTTTGAACCAGGGCGGACGAATAAAAGCAGTAAACGTTGTACTCATAATTTCCCGAGCCAGCCTGCTATATAATCAAACACCTGTTGCTTTTCTTTTTCATTATGAATTTCGTGATAAAGGCCATCCCAGAGTTTTAGCTCAATCATCTGCGGATTGTTTTTTGCAAATGCAGTGGTTCCCTTGTATGAAGTAATCCTGTCGGCCAGCCCATGCATAGCTAGAGTTTTAGTTGTTAGTTCTCCGGCGTGTTCAATGGGGTACAATCCTGCCGCATGAACGTTTAAAAAAAAGGTGGAGCTTATCTTATCGTGTACCAAGGGATCATTTTTATATTCATCCACTACCGATTGGTCTTTTGACAGCGCAGCCAGTTCCAGTTCGGTTGGCAGCGTTAATGCGGGTAAAATTTTAGTCATCATTTTAGATAGCAAAACTTTCCATTGCGGAGGATCAAAAGCCAGTTTAAAATAAGGCGCTGTAATGATTAGGCCCTTCAATGCCGGCTGCCTTCTCAATACATAATTGGCTGCAATATTTCCTCCCAAACTATGACCATACATAATAAGTGGTAAGCCATTAAACAACTCCCCAGCTTTTTTTAACAGCAATTCAGTATCATCCATCAATTGCTTATAAGAAGAGATATGCCCTCTTTTACCGGGCGAATTTCCATGACCCCGATAGTCCATACCAATAACTGCATACTGTATGCTTATGAAGAAGTCAATAACATGTTGATACCTGCCAAAATGTTCCCCCATTCCATGAATTAAAACAATGACTCCTTTAATTTCTCCCTGCGATGAAAAACTGGCTCCAGGTAGTTGTAGACCATCAGTTGTGGTAAGTGAAAATTTATTTTGCACGGGCTTTATGTTTTAATACAAAGTAAATTATAATTTTTTAGGTTTATTTTGTCCCAGCGGGGTTTTCACAACCTGCTACTAGATTTATTGAGTGCTTACGTGAAACCCAGATGACTAATGCTGCTCACCAATTATGCTGTCATCCTATAAATAAAGAGATACCTTAAAGATAAGCATTGGCAGCATTATTGTGCAAGCGTCTTTCTGCATCGGGGTTTCGCAGAAATAGTGTGTTAAATAAGAAGCGTACGATGCGAAAACCCCAATGGGACGGAAAGCTGTGTTAGTAAAAGAATTGTTCAGATATAATTTGTCCATCTTTCACTTCATACAGCATTATCTCGTCAATTTGTATTCTTCCGTGCTGTTGAACCGTAACGTCCACTTTCCTTGCTACTGCAAAGTGATTGCTGCCCACTACAGGTTCTGTTGTTGAAGCACCGTGCAAGGTTTCAATCTTTTTCCCAAATTCTTCGCCTTTCTTTCTAACATTTGACTTTCCTTCTGCATTACTAAAATATGGAGAGTTGGGTGGGTCTATACTTTTTACATTATCTGAAAAAAACTCTTCTTGTATTTCAAACCATTTTTCTTGTTGGGCAAGTTCGTTAAACCTTTCGGCAATTTCCTCAGTTGTCATCACCTGCCTGCTTGTTTTGTTTATCATGATTGTATTTTTTTATAAATGAATTACCTATGAAGGAGTTTAGGTTCCCGTCCCACAAAATAATTTCAAACTCACCATAAACCGACGCCAAACAAAATTACTAGCGGCAAACCCCATTTTGGCAGCTGGCATAACTCAGTTTTCTTTACATCTTATCTTGTGTTACATTTCTTCAGCTAACTTTTTAATATTCTCCAGCATACCTGGCAAAAACTTTTCTTGATTTTTTTGCTCAAATTCAATAGGTATATGTTCCCGGCGATAAGTAAGTTTAATACTTTTGTCATTTACCTTTTCCAGCCGGTAAGTAATTGTAGAATAGTTTGCGGGTATATCTGCATATCCCTCCTGGCTACTGAAATAGCTAAATTTTAAAAGTTCTTGAGGGACTACTTCAAGAATTTTGCCTTTATCTACATATTCTTTATCCGCTGATATCCTCGAAAATGTAACTGGACTACCAACCTTCCAATCTGTTTTTGTTTCAGAATTAAATAAATACACTTTTATTTTGTCAGGATTAGTTAATACATCCCAAACGCTTGTGGCATCTGCATTTATCAATACCGACCTTTCGGTTGTTAAGTTTTTTTCTGCTTTCATGTTGCAAGAATGTTAGTTGTTAAAAAAATCTACTAATTCAGGCACTAAGGTGTTAGGTGATACATTGTGAATTTGACCTTTTAATATTTTTTGAGTACCTGCTGGTAATAATTCTGCTACTATTTGTGAAGGTTTGCGTAAAGATTGCGGACTTTTTGCACTGGCTATTACCATAACCGGTATGTTAATAGAAGCTAAAACATTTTTTGGCACTTTAAAATTCCCCATCACTGCAGCATCATACGGTAGGGAATTGGCATTGGCAATCATCTTTGACCAATTAGGTGTCAATCTCAAAATAAACGGAACAATTGCAGGAACACCTATCACTTTTCTTAAGTAAAATTTTACAGCATCTTTTTTCCTGCCTTCAGCGATCATTTGGTTTAATTGGCGCTCTGAATCTGGTGGTGGTTCATGACGCCTGGCATCTGTAAAATAAGGTGGTTCAAAAATCACCAATTTTTTTACAGGCAAACCATTTGCTACAGCTTCAATACACAGCACAGCTCCTGATGAAACTCCATATAAATAAGTTGTTCCCCCGCCAACGTTTATTAATGCTTCAATATCTTCAATCTCCCTTTGTACTGAATATGGTTGCGTATCGCTGCTGCCACCTCGTGCCCTGCGGTCATAACTGATAACGGTGAAGTTGTTAGCTAATACCGGAACAAGCTTGGGCGTTGGTCCAAAATCCTTACTACAAAATGCGCCATCTACTAAAATAACTACTGGCCCTTTCCCGTTTATTTCGTAAGCTATTCTTGTCCCGTCTTTTGAAATTACTGTATTCATATCGTCATTTAAGGTGCCCTGCCGGAGAATTTCTTTTTGTCATAACGTTGACCTACTGCATGCCACTTACCAATAAAAACTTCAAGTTTTTAAAACGCTTTTTTTTGGTCAGGTTTTATTGAGTTACACTGATGGTTTTCCATTTTTTAATGTCTTATTTAATGATTACTTCTTCTCAACGACTTCTTTTAACTTTTTAAGAACAGCTTTCCAGTTTTTTATGCTGCCCTCTTTTGCTTTCTCTTTTTCATTATTGTCCTGAGAAAGTGATAACCTGGTTTTATCATCTTCTTTAGACAATTTATAAGTAACGGTTACATAATTTTCGGGTTCATCTTCTTTACCCACCATACCACTGAGATATGTGTGCTGCAATATTTTGTTTGCCTCAATCTTTTTGATTACTCCTTTGTCCTTATATGATTTCCCTTCATATTCTCCTTTCCATGTGATGGGATTTCCTTATTTCCAGTTAGAAGTTACTTCCGTGCCAAACATATATTGCTTGATAAGTTTAGGATTTGTAAGTGCTCCCCATACTTTTGAAGGTGAAGCATCAAGACTGATAGATGCGTTAGCTGTTAAGTTTTCTTTCATCTTATTTATTTTAAGTTATGAAAACAATAATGAAGCCACAAAAATTAGCATTGTAATATTTAAAATCATTACACAACTAGGGCTATAAGTTACTCTATTCAGCCCTTTATGATTGTTTTGTTGCTTATATCTATGGTTTATACATATGTGTTGGCAAAGTCATGCAAGCTTGAATGTGGGTAGGATGCTGTTTAGGGTGACGTACAACGAAAGTGCCAAACACTTAAGCCAATTGGACCAAAGACTTAAGCCAGTTGGTAAAATCCATTAATATTGTTTTCGCTTTTTTTCGATTAACTTTCGTGTATGAAAAGGAAGATTTATTTGCTGCTGGTTTTATGTTTTGTTGCATGCACTGTGGTTGCTCAAAACGATACATATATCCTGCTGAAGCCAGATCGTGTTTTCGACGGAGTAAATATGCATACCGGCTGGGCAGTATTGATAAAGAATGATACTATTACAGTGGCAGGATCCATGCAATTTAAACTGCCTGCCGGTACAAAAATAATTGAGCTTAAAAATGCAACAGTATTACCCGGTTTAATTGAAGGCCATGCACATCTCTTCCTGCATCCGTACAATGAAACCGCCTGGGATGACCAGGTATTGAAAGAAAGCCGTGCCGAGAGAACAGCCCGTGCGGTAAACCATGCTAAAGCTACGCTGATGGCTGGCTTTACCACGGTGAGAGATCTTGGAACCGAGGGAGCTATGTATGATGATGCCGGACTAAAAACAGCCATTGAAAAAGGGGTGATACCAGGCCCTCGTATGATTATTGCCACCAGGGCCATTGTAGCCAAAGGAACTTATGGCCCCAATGCTGATAATGCCGATGCTGAATGTATTAAAGGTGCCGAAGAAGTAAGCGGTATGGAAAGTATTGCCAATGCAGTACGAACACAAATTGGCAAAGGAGCCGATTTTATAAAACTATATGCCGATTACCGGTACGGAATAAACAACGAGGCTGCACCCACATTTACTGAGGCTGAAATAAAACTGATGGTAGATATTGCCGGCAGCAGCGGCAGAAAAACAGTAGCCCATGCCGGCACAGCAGAAGGTATGCGTAGGGCCATCATGGCGGGTGTAAGTACCATTGAGCATGGAGACAATGGTACTGCAGCAATATTCAGGCTGATGAAGGAAAAAGGCGTGGCCCTTTGCCCCACTCTGGCAGCAGGCGATGCAGTGTTGCAATACCGTGGCTGGAAAAAAGGGATGGATACCGAACCGGACCGTATCGTCAATAAGCGGAAAACATTTAGCCTGGCACTGGATGCAGGCGTTACCATTTGCATGGGCGGGGATGTGGGCGTGTATGCACATGGCGACAATGCAAGGGAAATGGAAATGATGGTGGACTATGGTATGAAACCTATTGATGTATTGCGTTCGGCTACGGGTATAAATGCAACGGTATTTGGTTATGCCGATAAAATCGGCAGCATTAAAGCCGGATTACTGGCCGATATTATTGCTGTAGATGGTGATCCTTCTGTTGACATAAAAAATATCAGGAAGATTAAACTGGTTATTAAAGGCGGGGTTATTATAAGAGAATAAAAAAGCATCACGCTGGTTCGTGAGTTATCAAACAATACGGGGCCAAACACTTAAGCCAGTGGAGTTCGTGTTTTTCTACTTATCCGTTAGATGATACTCTTTACGTAGGGTTTTGATTAATATTACAGCATTTTCTTTCATTGCTTGTAACATAAAATTGTATTGAGTAAAAGTTCCACCATAAGCAATTAATCTATTTCCAAATTGTGTCAATTTTATATTGTCGTGGCTTAACAACTTAGCTTCAGGAGATATATCCGTGTAAGCCCCTGCGTTCAGATATTTAAAATTAAAAAGTTCATACGATGCAGCGATATAGTCGTAGACAAATTTGTCCGCAATTTCTTGTGTGGATATAACGTCTTTTTCTACTCCGTCATAAAAAATAATGATGTCAGCAGCGGCTTTGTTTCTTATCAAACGCATGCCTCCAGAGTTTTTTAACTGTAACAATGTTCTTTCGGTTGGTTTAACAGCATATGAAGCCGTTATAGATCTCCTGTAAAATTTATAAATTTCATAATCAAATAACATGCTCTAATTGCCATTCAGCCAAAAATCCGCAGAACACGGCAAGGAATAGCGTTAAAAATTCCCAGAAATATGATTTCCAATTTTTCTTATGATGAGGTGCTGCTGGGTCGTGGACATGATGATGTACTTCCATATTTTCTACTTCTTTTTGGACTAATTGTCTCTGTGTCTTTAGTGAGGATAATCTCATCCGAAAGATTTTCTGATGGAGTGATTGGAGGATTATTTAAATGTTCTTCGTCTGTATTTTCTACCATTTACTTTAAATTATTTTAGTGATTGACTGCATAACGCACAACGGGATTTTGTGAAAAAACTCCCGCTCTATCCCAAATATACACACTATGTTAATAGAGATCCCATCAACATTTTGTTTTAATTTAAAGATTGCGTAAGGGAATCCCGATAGCTATCGGGACGCCAAACAGGTAAGCCAGTTGGGCGTAGAAAAAAAGAGCCCTTTCAACAGATCATCAACAATCGGGTTTGTCCATTTTTTTCTTTTGGTGCACGATGAACACATGGAGGAACTTGACTTTCAGGATGATCAACCGCCAACCTCCATAAGTGACCGGTGTCTACACTAATGGGGCGTGCAGCAGGTTTAACCTGATAGTGTAAATCAAAGAAATGTTCACTTAAAAATGATTCAAAACCTTCATCTGAGCCACCATATAGTTTTTTGAGTTCATTACGTATTTCAGGAACAAGCACTTTTTGTATGGCTTGTGAATTGGGCAATATTTCACTCGGCTCGCCATAGTAAGTGCATAAAAAGGTATCAACCGGTACAGGAGAGCGATCTACATGAAAAGAATACACATCGGTTGAAAAAAACGGGTACTCATCATCTCTCTCATAGTACCTGATCAGATTCAGGATTGGTGATGCACCATAAGCTTTCAACAGCTCCAGGTCATTTAAAAGAATTTCACGGGCAAGCTGTCCCTGTTCACTTAACTGAAGTTTTTGAAGCTCCTCCTGATCAAGTACCAATATATTCCCGTTTAGTTCTACCTTTTTAACAATCTCGGAAAAATCACCTCTTAATTTACGGGTCCAGCAAATCGCATTCATTTCTCCATGAAAAGGCGTGGAAACTAGGTCTTGAAAATTGCTGACACAGTGAATTTGATTCTCAGCATGCGGTAAATCTATCATAATGGGTTATAAAAGTATAAAATCATTTCACCTGATTATGCTGAGACATTCAATAACTTCAAGATGATCCCGGAAGCCATTGTCCGAAAATAGGTTAAAACAAATTAAGTGTAAAATGTATAATTCTTTGTAAGTGGGCAAAAACCCTGCTGGGCAGCAAGCTATCGGGTTCTTTTTATGTTTCCTTTAATAAATCCGGTTACAAACCGGTAGAACTAAAAAAGACACAACCTGTCCCGATCCTTATCCTATCGTGCGGACACATTTCTTTTGCATAATTTTCGGTTTAAAAAATGCAAAAGAGAGAATTTACAGATTTAGATGATTTGCGGTTGTTGTATAGAGGGAATAAAATTTTAGGAGATTTGTTTAGCAAGAGTGTTCATTCCATACGTCAGGTAACACAGGATGAATCATCAGCGAAAGGATTTTATCGTTTTTTGCAAAACGACCGTGTAAGTGAAGAAGATATAGTAAGCAATTTGGTTACCAATTGCAAAATGGCCTGCCGTGGCAAGTACGTTGTGTGCCTTCAGGATACAACAGAAATAAACCTGAGCAGCCATAGCAGAAGAATAAAAAAAGACAGTTATATCGGCACTACCAATGCCAAAAGCGATAAGGGGTTAGGGTTTCTTTTGCACCCGAGTTTGGTGGTAGATGCTGCCGATTGTACACCGTATGGTTATTCAGACATCAAAGTTTGGAACAGGCCGCTGGAACTTACAACAAAATTTGAGAGAGGGTATAACTCATTGGCAATAGAAGAAAAAGAATCGTACAAATGGATTGAGGTATCAAAAAATACAAAATCGGCCTTGTATGATATTGCAGAAAGAATAGTCATTGTACAAGACAGGGAAGGCGATATATATGAACAGTTTGCTGTAATACCGGATGACAAAACCGATTTACTGATACGGGCAAGAACAAACAGGACACTTGCAGATAAAACAAAGTTGTTCAGTTGCCTGGCTGATGAACAGGCAAAAGGAAGTTATGAACTGGTAATAGACACAAAGCAACGCCGGAAAAAACGAAAAGCTGTAATAGAAATCAGGTATAAGCAAGTAGAGATAAATAAAACAGATGGGGCAGGTAAAGGCGTTGCCGCAACAACCAAACTTTATTTGATAGAAGCAAAAGAGGTTAATTACAGTGGTGCAGATAAGATATGCTGGCGGTTGTTAACAACCATACCCGTACAAAATATAGCGGTAGCAAAAACCTGTATAGAGTGGTATAGCTGGAGGTGGACAATTGAAGAGGTATTTAAAATATTAAAAAAAGAGGGCTACAATATAGAAGCGTCAGAATTAGAATATGCTTCTTCAGTAAGGAAAATGTGTTTACTGATAATGGAAGTAATCATTAAACTTTTCCTGATGAGATTAGCCTATGCAGAACCAGAAGTTGAACTAAGTGCAGGCACTTGTTTTACAGAGAAAGAACAGGAATTTTTAGAACATCAGATAACACAACTTGAAGGCAAGACTGAGAAACAAAAAAATCCATATAAAACAAAAGACCTTAAAAGATATGTGTGGGCAATAGCAAGGCTCGGGGGATGGAAAGGCTATGAAAGTAAAAGGCATCCGGGCATTACAACCCTATGGATAGGACTAAAATATTTTAAAGCTGCTATGCAGGGATGGGAAATATTTAAAAATGTGTCCACACGATAGGATAGTAATCGGGACCAACCCAACGAATCACCCAATGCAAAGCCCTTTATTTTATATGGAGGGCCTTTTTATTTTAACAAATTCAGATCTGGCTGTGCGTATTTATACACTTTAAAATAAATAGTGGTTTTGGTTTGATGTACGCCTTCTATTTTGCTGATGTCATTTACAAAATCAACCAGGTGGTTGTTATCCCTGCACATTACATCCACTTCCAGGTCATAATCGCCGGATGTCATAGCAAGGAAACTTACTTCGGGTAATGTGGCAATTTTTTGCGCTACCTTTTCTTTTAAAGTGGCCGGCCTTACAAATACGGCAATATGAGCATAGCACCTGAAGCCTACTTTATCCGGATCAACCCGTCCGATAATATTTACGGTACCGTCTTCTATCAGTTTATTAAGCCTGGTACGTGCGGTGCCAACAGATATTTTTAGTCTGTCGGCAATTACTGTAAAAGACATTCGTCCATCTTCCTGCAAGATGGTTAATATTTCAAAATCAAGCTTATCTAATGCAGGGGAACCATTGTTTGCCATAAGAGGTAAAATATAGCGTAAAAAATGAAAATAATTTTATTTTTGTACATAAAAATACAGTATTTTTATTTTTTGGCTCCATAAATAAAAATAATTTAGTTACCATATTATGAAATACAAAGTAATACAGAATTATATCAACGGAAAATTTGTCACTTCAGCTACAGAAAAAACAATGGATGTGATATCTCCATTAGACGGTACATTATTATCTACTGTCCCCATGTCTTCATCAAAAGACCTGGACGATGCTGTAAAGGCAGCAGCCGCAGCATTTCCTGCCTGGAGTAAAACTCCTATTAAAGAAAGAGTACAGGTTTTCTTTCGATACAAAACTTTATTAGAAAAACATTTAAAAGAACTGGCTGAATTGTGCAGCGAAGAAAATGGTAAAACCTATGGTGAATCGGTTGCCGAAATTGAAAAGAGTATTGAGCTTACCGAGTTTGCTTGCTCACTGCCGCAATTGGTTACAGGCGAAATTCTTGAAGTAAGCAGGGGAGTTGAATGCAGGACAGAACATGTTGCTTTAGGCGTTGTGGCATCTATTGTACCATTTAATTTTCCAAGCATGGTTCCCAACTGGACATTGCCCAATGCCATTGCATTAGGCAATTGTATGATTATGAAGCCTTCAGAAAAAGTTCCGTTAAGCTGCGGACGATTGGCTGAATTATTAAAAGAAGCCGGATTACCCGATGGTGTTTTTAATATTGTGCATGGTGATGTTGAAATAGTGGAAGCCATTTGTGATCATCCGGATATTCAAGCAGTTTCATTTGTTGGATCAACCAAAGTTGCCAAGATTGTTTATCAGCGTGCAACATCAAATTATAAAAGATGCTTAGCATTAGGCGGCGCAAAAAACCACCTGATGGTTTTGCCAGATGCCATACCGGGTATGACAGCACAAAATGTTGCTGCCAGCATGAGCGGCTGTGCAGGACAGCGTTGTATGGCTGCCAGTGCCATGATTGGGGTAGGGGATGTGGATGCCATCATTGATAAAATCTGTGAAGAAGCAAGAAAAATAATTCCTGGAGAAAACCTGGGTGCAGTAATAAATAAAGAAAGTAAAGAACGTATTGAAAGATTTATTGGCGAAGCAGAAAGAGACGGTGCAAAAATATTAGTTGATGGACGTAATACAAAAGTGAGCGGAAAAGAAAACGGTACTTACGTTGGCCCAACGGTTATTGATTTTGTAACACCGCAGATGAGTGTTGCCACAGAAGAAATTTTTGGACCTGTAATTTCTATCATGCGAACCAATACGGTTGATGAAGCGCTTGCAATTGAAAATGCAAACCCTTATGGCAATGCAGCCAGTGTATTTACACAAAACGGCGCTATGGCACGCTATATTATTGACCGTGCCAGTGCAGGTATGATCGGCGTGAATGTTGGCGTGCCTGTGCCACGTGAACCATTTAGTTTTGGGGGCTGGAATGAAAGTAAGTTTGGTGTGGGAGATATTACCGGAAAGAGTTCGATTGAATTCTGGACGAAGTTGAAGAAGAGTACAACCAAGTGGAATGCAGAGGCTGGGGTGAACTGGATGAGTTAAATATCCCAACTTGAGGTTGCAATTTGCGACGTCAAGATTAACAATAATATTTATGGCAAAAAATGCGAGCAGAAAAAATATTTTACCAGATGAAGTAATCATCAATAAAATTTATCTCATTAGGGAACAGAAAGTTATGCTGGATAAAGACTTAGCGGAAATGTATGGCATTCAAGTTCGGGTACTTAATCAATCAGTCAAAAGAAATTTAGATAGATTCCCAAAGGATTTTATGTTTACGCTTACCCAGAAAGAGTTTCAAAACTTGAAATCACAATTTGTGATTTCAAGTTGGGGAGGTAGCCGAAAACTGCCCACAGCTTTTACAGAGCAAGGTGTCGCCATGCTCTCCGGCGTTTTAAATAGTCCGGTTGCTGTGCAGGTGCATATTCAGATTATCAGGATTTTTACCAAAATGAAAGAAATGCTTTTAACCAATAAAGACATTTTGCTTAAACTGGAAAAAATGGAAAAAGATGTAAAAGAAAATAAAGAAGACATTGCCATGATATTTGAAGCATTAAAGCAGTTGCTGAATCCTGCACAACCCAAAAGAACTATGATTGGGTTTAACAGGAAAGAGAATGAAAGGTGATTTGGGATAACAAAAATATAAAATTCAGTAACGTTGACAAATGCTGTACAGTATAAGAGTGTCCTTCGGTAATGAGCTTAGTCGAATTACGCTCAGTATAAACTGCCAATGAAGCAAAATAGAATTCCCAAAGCTGGGTTCAAAAAAAACAAAATTATGAGTACAAAAACAATTTCCGAAGCAACCGAGATCATTCAGAATAATCTCGATTACACTTTATTCAGCTGGAGCAAACAAAAAGGTATTGCACCCATCGCTGTTAAACATGCAGAAGGTGTTTACCTTTTTGATTATGATGATAACAGGATCATTGATTTTTCATCGGGACTGATAAATGTAAATATTGGCCACGGTAATCAAAGGGTAACAGAAGCTGTGGTAAAGCAAATGCAGGAGGTGAGTTATGTTACGCCAAGCTGTGTTACAAAAATAAGAGGAGAGTTGGGAAAGAAACTGGCTTCCATAACTCCCGAAGGATTGAATAAAACTTTATTCACCGTTTGTGGTGCAACTGCAATTGAGAATGCCATTAAACTGGCAAGATTATATACTGGACGCTATAAAATTATTACTAAGTACAGGGCTTTTCACGGTTCCAGTTATGGGGCTATGACTGCTGGTGGAGATCCTAGAAAATTACCTGCCGATAGTCAGCAGGCACCCAATTTTGTTCATGTTGAAGATCCATTCTGTTACCGTTGCCCATTTGGACAAACTTTTGGAAGTTGCCAATACGAATGTGCAAGTCATGTGGAACGTGTAATTCAATTTGAAGGACCAGAAAATGTTGCCGCCATTTTAATAGAAGGCGAAAGCGGCAGCAGTGGTTGTATAAAATACCCGCCTGATTATTTTAAAAAGATAAGAGCCATCTGCGACGAGCATGGTATTTTATTAATTGTTGATGAAGTAATGAGTGGTTTTGGAAGAACCGGAAAATGGTTTGGTGTAGATAATCACGGCGTGATACCGGATATGATTGCCACGGCTAAAGGATTAACATCCGGTTATCTTCCATTTGGAGCTTTAATAGTTAGCGATAAAATTGCCGCTGCTTATGATGATAAGCCTTTGATGTTGGGATTAACTTATTCTGCCCATGCAGTAGGATGTGCCGCAGCCCTGGAAGTACTGAAAATTTATGAAGATGATAACCTGATTGAAAATGCAGCAGCGATGGGAAAATATATGGAGAAACGGGTTGAAGAGATGAAAGCCATCCATCCATCCATCGGTGATTTTAGAAACACCGGTTTGCTTGGATGTATAGAATTGGTAAAAAACAGAATCACCAAAGAACCGATGGCCCCATTTAATGCAAAGCCTGATGAAATGGTTGTGATGAATAAAGTTGCTGCCAAATTGAAAGAACTTGGGCTATACACTTTCGTTAGATGGAATTATATTTTTGTGGCCCCGCCGTTAATTGTAACTAAAGAACAGATTGATGAAGGGTTGGCAATAATCAGCGAAGCAATAAAGATTGCAGATGAACATGTAATATAGAATTATGGGTGGTGTATTATGAATGAGCATTGAGTAGTTTATAATTCCTGATTCTAAATTCAGAATTAATAAAATGACTGAAATTAACGATAGATCGCTTTACAACGAAGACCTTGCACCCATTCCGCAAAACAAGCGCACCTGGGGGACCTGGAACTATGCTGCGTTGTGGATAAGCATGAGCTTATGCATACCTACATACATGCTGGCAAGTTCGTTAATAGAAGGGGGTATGAACTGGTGGCAATCTATCTTAACTATTTTTATTGGTAATACGGTTGTGTTAATTCCCATGATATTGAATGGACATGCAGGCGCAAAATATGGTATCCCTTTTCCTGTTTTTGCAAGAGCAAGTTTTGGAACCAAGGGAGCCAATATTCCGGCCATGCTAAGGGCTATTGTTGCCTGCGGCTGGTTTGGTATTCAAACCTGGATTGGTGGTTTTGCCATTTACCAGATGATGAAACTCTGGATTCCGTCTTTGGCAACTTTGCCACAAATTTTCCCTGATTCATTTGGTTTACAAACCGGTCCGGCCATTTGCTTTTTTCTTTTCTGGTTGCTGAATATGTTTGTTGTTTATCTCGGAGTCGAAAGCATAAAAAAATTATTGGTTTTTAAAGCTTTCTTTTTACCACTGGCAGCTTTGGCTTTATTGTTTTGGGCCATCAATGCGGGTCATGGTTTGGGGCCGATACTGTCACAGCCTTCCAAATTATCAGGTCCGTCATTTTGGGCATATTTTTTTCCGGCATTAACAGGCATGGTTGGTTTTTGGGCAACACTCTCATTAAACATTCCTGATTTTACACGCTATGCAAAAAGTCAGAAAGCACAGATCAACGGACAAATAATCGGCCTTCCGCCATCCATGACTTTATTTGCATTTATTGGTGTAGTAGTTACATCGGCCACCTTTATTATTTACGGCGAAAGCATTTGGGATCCGGTGGTGCTTGCGGGTAAATTTGAAAATAAATTGCTGGTGAGTATTGCCATGATCGCTGTTGCCATTTCAACACTGGCGACAAATATTGCTGCCAATATTGTAAGTCCGGCAAATGATTTTGCAAACCTATCGCCTAAAAAAATAAATTTCAGAGCCGGTGGATATATTACCGGTGTTATTGGTATTTTAATCTTTCCCTGGAAATTAATTGCAGACCCCAATGGTTATATTTTTACCTGGCTCATAGCTTATTCCAGCTTACTGGGCCCGGTTGGTGGCATCATGATTGCTGATTATTATTTTATAAGAAAACAACAATTAAATGTTGATGATCTTTATCAGCATAAAGGGCAATATGGATTTGGAAATGGATTTAATACGGCAGCCATCATTGCTCTATTGGCTGGCATCGTTCCAAATATTCCCGGTTTTTTATTACAGATAAAATTAGTTTCTGCTACCATTTTTCCGGTTTGGATATCGGACTTATATCATTATGCCTGGTTTGTTGGGTTTTTTGTAAGCGGAATTTTGTACATATTGTTGATGCGTAATTATAAGACAGGAATTGTAAATTTGGTAAACAAAGATGTAAACTGACATGTCGATATTAATTAAGAATGCAAATATTATTGGTGCTGCGGATAATTATACCGGAGATATTTTTATCCAGGGAGAAAGCATTTCAGCCATTGGAAAAAATCTCGACATCAAAGCCGATAAAATAATTGATGCTACGGGATTACTTGCTTTCCCGGGCTGTATTGATCCACATGTGCATTTAGAAATGCCTTTCATGGGTACATTCAGCAGCGATAATTACGAAAGCGGCACCCGTGCAGCTTTGCATGGCGGTACTACAACTGTTATAGATTTTATCCTGCAAAAACAAGGAAACTCTTTATACGATGCATACAACGAATGGAGTGGTAGGGCAAATGGAAATGCGGTAGGCGATTACAGTTTTCACATGGCGGTAACAGACTTTAATGAAAACACCTGCAAAGAGATTGTTGATCTTATCGAAAAAGAAGGCATCACTTCTTTTAAAATATTTATGGCTTACAAAGGGGCGTTGATGATTGATGATAAACAGATGGTTGGTTTAATGAATGAAGTAAAGCAACGTGGCGGAATGGTAACCGTTCATGCAACAAATGGAGATATGATCGATTTTTTAATCGCCAAAAACAGGGCCGAAGGAAATCTTGCACCCATTTATCATTATTTATCTCAACCCGAGATTACAGAAGCCGAAGCATCGGAACGTTTTGCATCTATTGCAGGTTACACCGGTTGCCCAGGTTACATTGTGCACATGACCTGTGAGGGCGCCTTAAATGCAGTGCGTAACAACAACCGTGAAAATCAAAAAGTATTTGCAGAAACCTGCATTCAATATTTATTGTTGGATGCTTCTTTATACGAACAGAATTTTGAAGGTGCCAAATGGGTAATGAGTCCGCCCCTTCGGGAGAAAAAAGATCAGCAAGCATTGTGGGCTGGCATCAACCAGGGATTAATACAGGTGGTTGCAACCGACCATTGTCCATTCACCTGGGAGAAAAAATTATTAGGTAAAGATGATTTTTCTAAAATACCAAACGGCCATCCGGCGATAGAACATCGTGTTGAATTGCTGTATAGCGAAGGTGTGCGTAAAGGAAGAATAACAATCAATAAATTTGTGGAACTGTTATCAACCAATCCGGCAAAAATATTTGGTATGTTCCCGCAGAAGGGTTGCATAGCGCCAGGCTCTGATGCTGATATTGTTTTGTTTGATCCGAAAGAAGAACATACCATCAGTGCATCAACGCATCACATGAATGTAGATTACAGTGGTTATGAAGGTTGGGAAGTAACCGGCAAAGTAAAAACTGTTTTATTGCGTGGTGCAGTTGCTATTGAAAATAATGAATGTAAAATTGAAAAAGGTTTTGGTAAATTTATAAAACGAAATAAAGTATCGTCAAAAATATAATGGAAAAAACAAGATTGGAATTATTCAGTGATGCTGTTATTGCCATCATTATTACAATAATGGTATTGGAATTGAAAGTGCCGCACGGAGCTGAATGGAGTAATCTGCTGAACCTTTTACCAATATTTATTAGCTATATACTTAGCTTTTTATTTATTGCTATTTATTGGGTAAATCATCATCATTTACTACACACTGTAAAAATTGCTACCCCCGCAATTATGTGGACCAATATTAATTTGTTATTTTGGTTATCACTTGTACCTTTTGCAACTGCGTGGATGGGCGAAAATCATTTTGAAAAGCAAACAGTGGTTGCTTATTCAGTATTAGCACTATTGTGCGGGCTGGCATTTAATTTATTGCAAAGAGCTATTGTAAATGATCATAAAAGATTAAAAAACTTAGAAAAAATTATAAAACCTAAGGGATGGAAATCTGTCGGTTCTGTAATGCTATATGCGCTGGCTATTCCAATAGCATTATATGTAAGTGCTGCCATAGCTGGTGGTATATTTTTTTTGGTTGCCATCACATGGTTTATACCTGATAGGAAAATTGAAAAGGTAGAAAGTACTAAATCAAAAGTTTAAATCATTCAAATAAATAAAATGTCAAGAATAATCAAATCAGGTCTCATTCAAATGTCTCTTCCCAAAACCCAAGGCGAAGGAACCATTCCGGAAATTGTAAATGCCATGCTGCAGAAACATATTCCGTTAATTGAAGAAGCCGGTAAGCAAGGTGTACAAATACTTTGTCTACAGGAAATTTTCAACACACCTTACTTTTGCCCGGGGCAGGATAAAAAGTGGTACGAAAGTGCAGAATCGGTTCCCGGCCCTACAACCGACCTAATGGCAACCTATGCAAAAAAGTACAACATGGTCATCATCGTTCCTATTTATGAAAAGGAACAAGCCGGTGTTTTATATAACACGGCAGCCGTGATAGATGCTGATGGAACGTACCTTGGCAAATACAGAAAAAATCATATTCCACATACCAGCGGCTTTTGGGAAAAGTTTTTCTTTAAGCCCGGAAATCTGGGCTACCCTGTGTTTCAGACAAAGTACGCTAAAGTAGGTGTGTACATTTGTTACGATCGTCATTTTCCTGATGGCGCAAGATGTTTGGGATTGAATGGTGCAGAGATCGTTTACAATCCTTCAGCAACTGTTGCAGGCTTATCGCAATATTTATGGAAGTTGGAGCAGCCTGCACATGCGGCAGCCAATGGTTATTTTATGGGTTGCATCAACCGTGTTGGTGAAGAGAAACCCTGGAACCTTGGTAAATTTTATGGCAGCAGTTATTTTGTTGATCCACGTGGACAAATTTTTGCACAGGCCAGCGAAGACAAAGATGAATTGCTGGTTGCAGAATTTGACCTGGATATGATTGAAGAAGTGAGAAGTGTGTGGCAATTTTTCAGGGATAGAAGGCCGGAGACTTATGGAAAACTTACAGAACTCTAAAGCCCCCTCTATCTCCCCCGACGGGGGAGGAAATGGAGGAGATTAAAACGAAGATTGTGTCTTTAGTTTTTTTTGAGCCAAACTTTAGAATTACTATTTGGCTTCAGTGGCGTCGCACTCTTTTACGTTTTATCTTTATTGAGCACTGAGCGAGGTCGAAGTGTTATCTAAGCGAAGATTATAAATATTGTAAGAAAATTGAGATAGTTTAAAATTTAAAAGCTCCCTTCCAGTTCCCTCTCTCCTGAGCTTGTCGAAGGATGGAGAGGGGTTGGGGTGAGGTCAAAACAACATGGCAATAACAAATAACAGATTAACAAAAGAGGAATACCGACAAAATTTCAGCGACATTCATCCGCCGTTTGAAACAAAAGATGCAGCATTGGTGGAAGCCAACCGCTGTTTGTTTTGTTATGATGCGCCCTGCATGAAAAGTTGTCCAACAGGTATTGATGTGCCTAAATTCATAAAACAGATCGCAACAGAAAATATTAAAGGTTCGGCACATACCATTTTTGTAAGCAATATTATGGGTGCCGGCTGCAGCAAGGTTTGCCCGGTTGAGAAATTATGCGAAGGGGCTTGTGTGTATAATTTCATGGAAGAAGAACCAATTCATATTGCAAAACTGCAACGCTACAGCACAGAGATTGCAATGAAAAATAATTGGCAGTTATTTCAACGTAAACCAGCTATAGGCAAGCGTGTGGCTATTGTTGGCGCTGGTCCTGCAGGTTTAAGCTGTGCTCACGTTTTATCAAGAGAAGGAGTTGAGGTAACCATTTTTGAAAAGGAAAGCAAAGGAGGCGGCCTGATGACTTATGGTATTGCAGCTTACAAAGTAACGCCACAATTTTGCGAAGATGAAGTGAATTATATTTTAGGTATTGGAGGAATTGAGATAAAGTATGAACAGGAACTTGGAAAAAATATTTCGTTGACTGAACTGCAAAAAGATTTCGATGCAGTGTATTTAGGAATTGGAGTTGGATTAGCCAGGCAACTGGAAATACCTGGCGAAGATCTGGAAGGCGTTGAAGATGCAATTAAATTTATTTATGATATTCGGGAAAAGGGATATGATAAAGTTTTTGTTGGAGACAGGGTTGCCGTAATTGGTATGGGCATGACGGCCATTGATGCAGCCACACAGGCGAAGCGCTTGGGAGCAAAAGAAGTTACCATGCTCTATCGCCGTACACAAGAAGAAATGCCCTGCACCCAACATGAACTGGATATTGCTATGTTAGATGGATGTAAAATAATCTGGCTTGCGGCACCTAAAGAAATAAAAGGGAATGGCGGAAAAGTAAATGAACTTGTTTGCAGCATTATGCAACTGGGTGAGCCCGATGCAAGCGGAAGAAGAAGTCCTGTTGATACCGGCGAAACATTTTCTTTGACTGTGGATATGGTGATTAAAGCAGCGGGGCAAATGCCGTTTGAAAATCTGGTAGAAGAATTGAAAATTCATCCCGCCAAAGGCGGGACAAAAGGGAAAATAAATATTAAAGATTCAGCAACAAATATCACAGGAGTTTTTGCGGGTGGAGATTGTGTGAATGGGGGTAAAGAAGTGGTGGATGCGGTGCAGGCTGGGAAAGATGGAGCAGCGGCAATTTTAAAATACTTAACCCCGCCTATCCTCTCTCAAGGGGAGGGAAATGTTTGAGAACGGAGCGTAGTACAATAATTTTTGGTCAACTAAAATTGAACTCATAAAATGAGTGTTTATAAAGTATAACATAATCTTCTAACCAATCTTCGCTATTTCCTCCCCCTTCGGGGGAGATAGAGGGGGCCGAATTTATTATGGCAAACATATCATCAAATTTTCTCGGCATAAAATCTCCCAACCCATTTTGGTTGGCGAGTGCTCCGCCTACCGATAAAAAAATAAATGTACTCCGTGCTTTTGAAGCAGGTTGGGGTGGTGTAGTTTGGAAAACGCTTGGTAGCCAGGTAAAAAATGTTTCATCACGTTACTCGGCAGTAAATTTTGGTGGGCACAAGATGATGGGCTTTAATAATATTGAACTTATCAGCGACCGTCCGTTGGATTTAAATTTAAAAGAAATTGCCGAATGCCTTAAACTTTTTCCCGACAGGGCCATGATCGTTTCGCTGATGGCAGATAATGATAAAAATAGCTGGCACGAACTGATAAAAAAAGTAGAAGATACCGGTGCACACGGGTTGGAACTGAACTTTGGTTGTCCGCACGGCATGACGGAACGAGGCATGGGCGCTGCTGTTGGGCAGGATCCGGAAATTGCCAGGATGGTGGTAGAATGGGTGATGGAAGCCGCACATATTCCCGTGATAACAAAACTTACACCCAATGTGCACTCACCGGTACCAACAGGTAAGGCTTGTGTAGAAGCCGGTACAAATGCATTATCGTTAATAAATACTATTCAATCTGTAACCGGTATCGACCTGGATACACTGGTACCTAATCCTTATGTTGCAGGCAAGTCAGTTTTTGGTGGCTATTGCGGTCCGGCGGTAAAGCCAATTGCATTAAAAATGCTTACTACGATTGCGCAGGATGCAACCACATCTAAAGTGCCTGTGTCGGGCATTGGTGGTATAAGCACCTGGAAAGATGCCGTGGAGTTTATGTTACTGGGTGCCAGTAATGTACAGGTTTGTACCGCAGCGATGAACTATGGATTCAGGATTGTAGAAGATATGTGCGAAGGCATGAATAACTGGATGGATGATAAAGGTTTTAAGACACTGGATGATTTTATTGGTAAGTCTGTTGAAAAAATTACGCATTGGGAAGACCTCGATATTAACTATCATCATATTGCCAAGATCAACCAGGATAAATGCATCCACTGCGGCCTCTGTTATATAGCCTGCGAAGATGCATCACATCAATCCATCAATTTAGAGTATGGCAAACCTTATAACAATTATACAATCAAAGAAGATGAATGTGTAGGCTGTAATTTATGCCAGTTGGTTTGCCCCGTTAATGATTGTATAACCATGGAAGAACATCGGGTTGCACCTGAATATTTAAATTGGAAAGAATTTCAGGAAAGAGGTTTGCCACTAAACGATCATTGATGTGCATAAATATGTGCTAAACAGGTGCAAAACCACAACACCTATTATTTGGAAGAAAGATATTGTATGAAGTATCTTTATGGTCCAATCGAAAGGTAGAAGTTTATACAAAGATAGAAGTCCCTCAAAAGATGGAAGTCGAAAAACAAAATGGAAGCCAATTGAACGGAAGCACCGGGTTAGTAAGATTACTGAATAAGCAATTAGGAAGTAAGAACCGAACTTGGTGCTTTTTTTTATTTTAAGAATTATTTTTTTATACTGTTGGGGTTTAACAAAAAAAGCTGTGGAATTTCCACAGCTTTTTTAATTGACAAATTCTTTTTTCTAAGCATTAACGGCCTTGTGAAGATCCCTGTACTTTTTAATAATATCATGCGAAGTTTTTAACTTTGCCTGTTGGCCGGTTATCAACTGGCGCACTTCAGCACTCATTTCAGCATCGGATGCCAAGGCTGCCGTGTATGCTTTTTGGGCGGCATCTTCACCAAATTCACACAATTCCAGCAACGATTGACGGTTGTGACCTGTAAAAAGCGTTTTAATATCCATCCATACCCTGTAAACCTTCCCACTATTCGTGGTACCATCAGCAGGTGTGCCACCTGACTCTGCAACAGTTTTTGTAAGTTCACCGGAATACTTACGGCTTTCCGAAGCCATACCACTGAAAATCGCTTTCAGGTCAACGTCAAGATCTTTGGTTTCTTCAATAGCTTTTTCATAACCATTTACTCTGTCGTTGTTGATTTCGATAAGACCGTTTAATGATTCTATCAATTTTTCATTTGTTTCCATAATAAAAAGGTTTTTTAAAACTTGTTCTAATATTATGCCAATGAAATATATAGGTAGAGAATGTAGGAATTATATAACAGATTCACACAAATGATATAAATTAAGTCTGTTAAACATTAAACAATTCCTGCGAGTTCCAGGCTTCGCTTACTTATCTTTTTATATTCCACGCTTTCAATAATTGCATCCGGGCACAATATCAATGAAATTCCATCCTGCTTCCACCAATCTGTTGCAAATAATTTTTCAGCATGTATTACTGCCACCAGCCAACTGTATTTGGCTTCATTGTGCCATTCTTCAATCCATTCAAAATCATCCTTGTTTATTTTTTTAAAATCATCGGTGCCGATAAAAGTTTTCAGGTAATAATCATTGCTGAGTTGTGTATTTGTTTGATGATAGATTTTTTTATACTCGTATTTATAATTATAACCCAATGCAGATATATCGCTTAAAACTGCGGAGGCGGTAGGAAAAGCTCCGGCACCCTTGCCTTTAAAAAAATGTTCATCGGCAAATGTGCTTTCGGTAGTAAGGGCATTAAACTCATTTCGCACTTGGAACAAATCATCCGCCTGTGTTACAAACTGTGGCAATACAAAGGCAGCCAGTTTCCCCGACTCCAGCTTTTTTGCATTAGCCACCAGTTTAATACTGTAATTTTTTCCTTTAGCCACAATAGCATCAGATTGAGAAATACTTTCAATACCGTTAAAAATAAAGTCTGTAGGTTTTGCAATTACGCCAAATGAGTGTGCCAGTAAAATACTTAATTTATTGGCTGCATCAAATCCGCCAATATCTAGTTTGGGGTTGCTTTCTGCAAAACCCAATTGCTGGGCTAAAGTCAACGCTTCTTTAAATTCGAGCTGCTCTTCAAATATTTTTGTGAGAATAAAATTGGTAGAACCATTAATAATACCACGGATAGATTTCAGCAAATCATTATCATAATATTCTTCCAGGTTACGTACGATGGGCATGCTTGCACAGCAGGCTGCTTCATATAACAAGGCAGTCTTATTTTCCTGCTGCAACTGCAATAATTCTTCAAAATGTTCAGCAATCATTTTTTTATTAGCACTAACAACCGACTTGCCATTTTGTAAAGCTGTTTTCACAATTTCAAATGCAGCGTCCGCATCATCAATCAATTCAACAACTACATTAATATTTTCGTCGTTTAAAATATCAAATGCATTTGTTGAAAAATTTTCTGCAGCAATGCTTCGTGTTTTATCAGCATTTTTTATTACTATTTTTTTTATCGATGCCTGAATTGTGGGAATTGTATTAAGTACATCATATAATCCTTTACCAACCACGCCAAAACCAAAGAGGCCTATATTGAGTTGTCTGCTTGTTGTCATGATTATTTGTTTGATAAAACAGCCGATTTTGATTCGCCGCTTTTTTTAAGAAAGTTGGTGATGATATTTTCAATCTGCGAAAATTCCAGCAAAAAACCATCGTGTCCGTATTTTGAATCAATGATATTGAATTCCGCATCGGGTATGTTCGCTGCAATAAATTTTTGTTCTGCCGGCGGAAAAAGAATATCTGAACTTATTCCTATAACGATTGTTTTTGCCCTAATGCTTTCGAGTGCTTCAACAATAGATTTCCGGCCACGGCCGATGTTGTGCGAATCCATACTCTTGCTTAAAAAATAATTGTCGTATAGCATAACATAGGTAACACTTTTTCAATACCCTTAAAGATTGCCCTAAAATGGGTAGCCCTTAAGGGCCTTTAAGGCTCCAAACTGTAGCACAACATCGGTAACAGTTTGAATTTTTAGTTCTTTGACATATGGCAAGAAGACTACCAGTCAATAGCTGATATTGTATAGGGGAAAACTTGTATAATTTCATCGTTTTGTCTGATAATTAACGAGTGATTGTGTATGTTAATTTCAGCTACAACATAGCTGTATTTTAGCGTATCTTTTACTATAAAAAATTCGTTGGGTAAATAGAGTTTTAAATCACTTCGTATAAATCTAATGTAATAAACACAGCCCTTAGTAAGCGGTATTTTATTGTCAGATTTAAGCGAAGGCAGGTGAACAATTCCTTTGTATAAAACAGGTTCTAATTGTAAGGCTTTGGCTTCATCAGGGGTCTTATGCACTTGCGAACTATAGCGGTGTTTACCATTATGAAAATTAATAAATGCTTGCTCTTGTTCGCCCAGTTTTTCTAAGTTTTCAAAAGTATATGCTTTTAAAAATCGTTGTTGATAAGTGTGGTTAAACTTTTCAATGATACCATTACGCCAGGGCTCTGCAACAGGAATAAAAACTACCGGCACACCCTGGCTTAGTGCAAAGCGTACAACCTTTCCAAAGCTGCGTGGATAACGGTTACTGCCTCTGAATGCAAGTTCATTATCCATCTGCAAAGCATCGGGCATACCATGTGTTTTCCAAAACAATGCAATGGCTTCAACAATACCATCAGACGATTTTGTACGCACTGCTTTTACGTAACAACTATGGGTTGTTATATCAATTAAATTGATGCTGTAAAATTTACCATCGCCTTTTATGTATCTTGGCCCTACTAAATCCATTTGATGGGTATGCCAAAATAATTCGGGATAATCTTTGGGTATTTTATGAACTGAAACCTGTTTATTTAATCCATGTTTAGCTATAACCCTGTTGATTGTCCAAACATCTGGAATGGGTTTTATACACCTCCGTTCAAATTCGTATTGAATAGAAATTGCTCCAATTTGAGCCATCTTTTCATTCATTAATTCTTTGCGGATTATAAGAATTAGTTGTTCTGATTCGATACCAATTTTGGCAGCGATATTTTTCGGCGCTTTACTCTCGTCTTTATACCAATCGGAGCCGCCTATTTTTTGATTAAACCGGTTTATCCAGTGGTAAACCCACTTGCGGCTTTTATTTAAAGAGTGAGCAATCTTTGAAATTTTCTCACCTCCTAAGTATCTATTAATCGCTTCTTGCCTTTGTTCATACTCTATCATAATATTTTATGTGAGTATCAACATTATATGTCAAAGAACTATAAAAACTGTTACCTATGTTGTGCTACAACTAAATGTGTAACCTATGTTATGCTATTTATCAAATAATAACTAAAAGCATTAAAACGTTTGGCGAGCTTATTTCCCTGGTAGCGTTGATAAGATTCACTTTTAAAACCGTCAGAAATGTCATTTGTTTGTTCTGATTGGTCTTCTGCATATGTTGCATAATTCCTGTAAGACGATAATGCAATACTTCTTGCTGCCTTCATTCCATGTATTCCGGCGAGTTCATCTTTTTGTTTCCAGGTAGTATCAGTTTCAATACTAATTCTCTGCGAAGCATTAAAAGCAATTGCCCAGGGTGAATGAACTGCGTTGGTGGCAATGGGAATTATATACCCGAATAAATCGGGATCAGTTACCGCCCACTCCAGTAATTGCTGGCCACCCATGGAGCCGCCAATGCCAATGTGTATTTTATCAATGCCTAAATAGTCTTTTAATTTTTGATAAGCATTAACCATATCTTTTATCGTAAACAAAGGGAAATCATGGTACAAGTCTTCGCTATCCAAGGGGCTGATACTTCCGTAGCAACTGCCCGGCATGTTTACGCAAATAATAAAATGCTCATCAGCATTAAATATTTTGCCATCGCCTATTAAACCGGGCCACCATTCAACAGCATTGCTGTTTGCTGTAAGTGCATGAAAAACCCAAACTACATTATCTTTTTCAGCATTTAATTTGCCCAGTGTTGTATAACCTAAATGGAAGCCGGGCAAGGTTTTGCCCGACTCCAGTTGGAATGCTTCTTTATAGTTGAAAATTTCCGGCATTTTAATTACGCTACTAAATCCGGTGCAAATACTTTTGCAAATGCCTGTTCAAAATCTGCTTTAATATCTTCAATATGTTCAATACCCACGCTTATTCTAACCTGGTTTGGCGCAACACCGGCTGCAGCCTGCTCTTCTTCGCTTAGTTGTTCGTGAGTGGTTGATGCAGGATGAATGGCTAATGTTTTAGCATCGCCGACATTGGCTAAATGACTGGCAAGTTCCAAACTGTCGATAAATTTGCTGGCATTTTCTTTAGGGCCTTTTACACCAAAGTTTAATACACCACCAAACCCGTTGGTAAGATATTCTTTCGCCAATGCGTTATACGGACTGCTTTTTAAGCCTGGGTAAATAACAAAATCAACCTGTGGATGAACCTCCAGCCATTGTGCCAAAGCCAACGCATTGTCAACATGGCGTTGAACTCTCAGCGATAAAGTTTCCAAACCCTGCAGCAATAAAAATGAATTGAATGGGCTTTGGCTTGAACCGAAATCCCGTAAACCTTCCACTCTTGTGCGGATGATGAAAGCAATATTTGGTAAACCTAACGGGTTGCCTTCCCCAAACACATCCCAGAATTTAAGGCCATGGTAGCCTTCACTAGGCTCAGTAAATTGAGGGAATTTTCCATTACCCCAATTATAATTTCCTCCGTCAACAATAACACCGCCAATGGTTGTACCATGGCCACCAATCCATTTCGTTGCAGATTCTACTACAATGTTAGCACCATGCACAAGCGGACGAAAAAGATAACCGCCTGCGCCAAATGTATTATCTACAATCAATGGCAGGTCGTATTCCTTAGCAAGGTCAGCAAATTTTTTAAAGTCGGGAATATTTAAACGGGGGTTGCCAATTGTTTCCAGGTAGATGGCTTTTGTATTCTTGTCAATTAATGGAACAAAAGTTTCAACATCATCGCCATTTGCAAAACGTACATCAACACCAAGTCTTTTGAAGGCAACTTTAAATTGGTTGTGTGTACCACCATATAAAAACGAGGTACTGATGAAATTATCTCCGGCCTGTAAAATATTATTAAGTGCCAGAAATTGTGCAGCCTGGCCGGATGAAACAGCCAGCGCTGCAACTCCTCCTTCCAATGCTGCAATGCGTTGTTCAAACACATCGTTTGTTGGGTTCATAATACGGCTGTAAATATTACCAAATTCTTTTAACCCAAAAAGATTGGCTGCATGCTCGGCATTATTAAAGCCATAAGATGTAGTTTGATAAATGGGGACAGCCCTTGAATTGGTTGTAGGGTCAATTTTTTGTCCCGCATGTAATTGCAATGTTTCAAAACGTAAAGTGCTCATAAAATAAATATTAGTGTGTTAATAATAAAGTTTTTTGGTTCGGTCTGTTAAACGAAAAGCTGGAATTTCTTTTAAGGATGATATGTAGAGTAGGATGCCTTACGGCATACAATAAAAGCAACAGGTAGCAATTTTTGCGGCCAGAAAAATATTTGTTATGGTTGCTTTTATTTTCATTTTTATTACTCTATAATATTACTATTCTTTAAATCGAATTACAAAATGCGAATCAATATTTATTTGTTAAGGGTCAATAAATTCCCTTTTTCGGTAATCGGGGTTGAACCTTTTTCAAAAGCTTTTTCAAGGTCTGTCACCAGGTCTTCAACTTCTTCCAGGCCCACGCTTAGTCTTATCAAACTGTCAGCAACGCCAGCCTCACGGCGTCTTTCAGCCGGAATACTTTTGTGTGTCATTTGCGCTGGATGACAAAGCAGGCTTTTTACGCCGCCCAGGCTTTCGGCAAGTTTAAAATAATGGGTGTTGGTAACAAAAGCGGTTGCAGCTTCTTCTGTATCATTTTTTAAAATAAAGGAAACGATGCCTCCAAAGCCTTTACTTTGCTTTTTAGCAATATCATGATTGAGATGTGTTTTTAAACCAGGGTAATACACTTTATTAACCGCCGGGTGTGTTTCTAAAAACTCGGCAACCACCTGTGCATTGCGGCAATGTTGTCGCACACGAAGGTGTAAAGTTTCAATACCACGGATAACCAGCCAGCTATCGAATGGTGCAAGAATGGCACCACTTGCATTCTGAATGAATTTTATTTTTTCGCCCAGTATTTTTTCTTTGGTAACTACCAGGCCCGCAATTAAATCGCTGTGGCCTCCCAGGTATTTTGTAGCGCTGTGTACTACAATATCAGCTCCCAGCGTGAGAGGCTGTTGTAAGGCAGGGGATGCAAAAGTATTATCCACGCAAAGTAAACACCCATGGGCCTTTGCAGCCTGTGCAATGGCCCGTATATCGCTCACTTTTAAAGTTGGATTGGTGGGTGTTTCCAGCCAGATGAGTTTTGTGTTTGGAGTAAGGGCATTAAAAACATTGGCAGCATCGGTTGTGTCAACATAATTTACGGTGATGCCGAATTTTTCGTAAATGTGCGTGAAGAGACGGAATGCACCGCCGTAAATATCATCTACGGCTAAAATTTCATCTCCCGATTTTAAAAGTTTAACAACCGCATCAATGGCTGCCAGCCCGCTGCCGAAAGCAACACCCACAGTTCCTTTTTCAAGCTGTGCAATAATGGTTTCTAAAGTTCCCCTGGTTGGGTTATTGCTGCGGGCATAATCATAGCCCTTGTTTACGCCAGGTGCATCCTGCACATAGGTGCTTGTTTGGTAAATAGGAACACTGATTGATCCTGTTAATGGATCTACGGGAATGCTGTGAATCAGTTCTGTTGCGTTGCTCATCTGTTTTGTTTTTTGGCCCCCTCCATCTCCCCCAAAAGGGGAGGGAAAAGACAGTGATGAATGATTGTTATACAGGTTCTGTACAATCACTTAACAAGTGAGCAACCTTACCGGAGGAGATTTTTTGACAGCCGCTGTCGGGGTTTGTGACCGCCGACAGGGCATTAAAAAAGCTCATCCGGTAAATCAGATGAGCTTTTAATATTTTGAAAGTATTTTTTAAGCTTTGAATCTGACTTATCTATTCCCTATTTTAATCGGGATGGAATTGGCACCTTTTCTTATTGTCATCCTGAGCTTGTCGAAGGAATAAAATAAGATAGGTTGTCAAGGTTTCTTCGGGCCATTACCCTCTACCTTTCTTGATAAGTGATATTAAAGAACTGATACAAAGATATTGGCGAAAGTTTTATATTTCCAAATAAAAATTATACAATATTTTTATGAAAGCTGTAAAGCCTTTGCAGTAAAGGATTTCAGGTAAAAATTATTTTACATTCTTCCGCATCCATTCCTCCTGCGAAGCGGCCGGTTGCTCCAGTGTAACCTGTTGAGCGATCTTTTCCTGCCCTTTGATGATTGATTTTGAAACCATAGCATGTTCAATTACCTCCTCTTCTTTCATGCCCATCATTTTCATAAGCGGGATAAGTTTGTCGCTGCCAAAATGTTTGAATAGCGGTTCATCTAAAGCACTGTAAACAACAATGTTTTCGCCAGGCCAGTTTTTTATCAACTCTGTTTCTTTTTGGTGTAACGGATAATGCTCTGCAAATACAGGCACTTTGTCCTGTAGTTTAGATGTATGAACATGCCGTGCTTCGATAACCCGCTCTTCATCTAATTCCTGCAGCTTAAAGTATGATCTGAATGCGTCCGCTGTATTGGGAAACCAGCAAATAAAAATAGTATCCGGTTTTTCTTTTGCTAAATTGGCGCAGGCCTTCATTTTTGCTGCTGTTGACACATAGGCCCGGTCGGCAAAGACATGGTTTTCATCATCAGCATCCTTCTTCCCAAATAAATTAAATAACATACGAATAATTGAGTGGCAAAATTACAGAACAAATGCATTAAAACATTTTTAAGTCCGAAGGACTGGTATGATTATAGTGAAAGGCGGATTTTTATGATTCCCCAAACCCCGAAGGGGTGGCATGTCACCCCTTCGGGGTTTGGGGAGCGTTTATTTTTTTGTTTACTATAATCCTGACATCCCTTCGGGTATTTAAAATACCCATTATGAAACAATGTCGCCCAACAAATCATCGTCCAATTTGTTATTACCTTTGCAGTAAGTAAATTACATAATGGCGAAAGTTAAAAAAGCTTCTTCTGAAGATATTATTGACAAAGATTTTATAGAAGTATTTGGGGCAAGAGAGCATAACCTGAAGAATATTGATATTAAAATTCCAAAAAATAAATTGGTGGTTTTTACCGGTGTTAGTGGCAGCGGTAAATCTTCGCTTGCGTTTGATACCATTTACAACGAAGGGCAACGCCGTTACATGGAAAGTTTTAGTGCTTACGCCCGCCAGTTTGTGGGCGATATGGAACGGCCAGATGTAGATAAGATTACCGGTTTATCTCCTGTAATTTCTATCGAACAAAAAACCACCAACAAAAATCCACGGAGTACGGTTGGTACCGTTACAGAAATTTATGATTTCCTGCGCCTGCTGTATGCGAGGGTGGGAGAGGCTTACAGCTACAACACCGGAAGAAAAATGGTGAAGTTTAGCGAAGAGGAAATTGTAAGCAACATCTTTGAAAAATTTGAAAATAAAAAAATCAGTTTGCTGGCACCGTTGATACGAGGAAGAAAAGGGCATTACCGGGAGCTGTTTGAAGACATCAGGAAGAAGGGATATTTAAAAGTAAGGGTTGATGGCGAAGTGATGGATCTAAAGCCGAGGATGCAGGTTGACCGTTATAAAATTCATGATATTGAAGTGGTGATTGACAGGATGGCTGTAACTGATGAAATGCGTTTCAGGTTGAGTCAGAGTGTACAAAAAACTTTGCAACTGGGTAAAGAGCTGATGTTCCTGTTAATTAACGACGACAACAAAGTTGTGCAATACAGTAAACAATTGATGTGCGAAGAAACCGGTATCAGTTACGAAGAACCTTCCCCCAATGCGTTTTCGTTTAACTCGCCTTATGGTGCCTGCCCAACCTGCAGAGGCTTGGGTAATGTATACACCATCGACATGGATGAGGTGTTGCCCGATTCATCAAAAAGCGTTACTGACGGCGGGATTGCGCCGTTGGGTGAAGAAAGAGACGCCAGTGTTTTTCAACAGGTAATTGCTTTTGCCAGGAAGCATAAGATCAATTTAAATAAGCCAATAAAAGAATTACCAAAAGATCAGCTTGATTTGCTTTTGTATGGCGACCTGGGCATTAACCCGGTACTGCAACTCGATATGAGTGATGATTCTGTTCCGGAAACCTTTACCGGTAGTTACGAAGGAATTATCCCGATGCTGAAACGTTGGTTTAGTTCTACGCAAAGTTCAGAAATGCTGCGCAGCTGGGTTGAAAATTATATGCAGCTTGCTACCTGTACATCCTGCAATGGCGCAAGATTAAAAAAAGAAAGCCTTTGGTTTAAAATTGATAAAAAAAATATTGCGGAGCTTAGCAATTTAAACTTAGATAATCTGGCTGCCTGGTTTGATGGTATTGAATTGCGCCTGAGTAATAAACAAAACGCCATTGCCAAAGATGTTTTAAAAGAAATAAGAGAGCGATTGCAGTTTTTGCTGGATGTAGGGTTAACTTATCTTTCCCTTAACCGGCCTTCTAAAAGCCTTAGTGGTGGCGAGTCGCAGCGGATAAGGCTTGCTACGCAAATAGGTTCACAACTGCAGGGTATCACGTATATTTTAGATGAACCGAGCATTGGTTTACACCAGCGTGATAACCAGCGGTTGATTGGGGCTTTACAAAACCTCCGTGATATCGGCAACAGTGTTTTGGTGGTGGAGCATGATAAGGATATCATGTTGGCATCTGATTATCTCGTTGACATTGGCCCGAAGGCCGGTAAGCATGGTGGAGAAATTGTAGCCATGGGTTCGCCGCAAACCATTTTAGATTCCAATTCGGAAACAGCTAAATATTTATTGGGTACAAAAAGTATTGCCGTACCCAAAGAAAGAAGAAAGGGAAATGGAAAATTTATTGAGTTAAAAGGAGTGAAGGGAAATAATTTGCAGAATGTGGACGTAAAATTTCCTCTGGGGAAATTAATATTGGTTACCGGTGTAAGCGGAAGTGGTAAATCTACTTTGATAAATGAAACACTTTATCCGCTGCTTAATAAATATTGTTATAATTCAAAAGCAAACCCTTTGGAGTATGCTTCAATAAAGGGTTTGGAGCAGATAGATAAAGTGATTGAGATTGATCAAAGCCCGATTGGCCGAACGCCCAGAAGCAACCCGGCAACCTACTGCGGCTTCTTTACAGATATCAGAACTTTATTTGCCATGGTGCCTGAGGCAAAAATAAGAGGCTACACTGCAGGGCGTTTTTCTTTCAATGTTAAAAGTGGCCGCTGCGATGTTTGCGAAGGCGGCGGTATGCGGGTAATTGAAATGAATTTTTTACCCGATGTACATGTGCATTGCGAAAAATGCAATGGAAGAAGATACAACAGGGAAACGCTGGAGATTCGTTACAAAGGAAAATCAATCAGCGATGTGCTGGATATGACGGTTGATGAAGCGGTTGAATTTTTTCAACTGGTGCCATATATTTACCGTAAAATAAAAGTATTGCAGGATGTTGGCCTCGGCTATATAACGCTGGGCCAAAGTGCCGTAACGTTAAGCGGCGGAGAAGCACAGCGTGTTAAACTTTCTACCGAACTGGGTAAAAAAGATACGGGTAAAACATTTTATATACTTGATGAACCTACTACCGGGCTTCACTTCCAGGACATTCAGCATTTGCTGGATGTGATAAATAAATTAGTTGACCGCGGCAATACCGTGCTGGTGATTGAACACAATATGGATGTGATAAAAGTTGCGGATCATATCATTGATATTGGTCCCGAAGGTGGCGATGGTGGCGGCAGGGTTTTATTTGAAGGGTTGCCAGAAGATCTTATAAAAGTTAAAGAAAGCTTTACCGGAAAATATTTAAAACAAGAACTGCATTAAACTTATGCTGTCAGCCTGAGGCTCTCATAAAAATGTTTTAAGCTCTTTCCAAATTACAATATTTTTTTTCTCAGCTTCGCTGGGAAAAGGGGTTGCCACAAAGTCACAAAGCCACGAAGTAGAAAAATGCTACGTATTTTCCTTAGGCCTTCGAGCCTTTGTGGCTAAATTCAATTTTGTAAAAAATTGGTTACCAACCTTTTAAAATACTTGTCATTAGCAGCCTGTCGAAGCCGGTGTGACAATAGTACCGGTTTCGACAAGCTCAACCTGACAGCTTCTGGTGGTCTATATTTAATGTTTAATTGTGGAAAATAAAAAAATCCATGTCTCATAAACATGAATTTTTTGTTTTGAAAAAAGTGTAAAAGATGTCAACGAAATTTAAAGATTGTGGTTTCAGGGGTAATCTTTGAATATTAAAATATCCATAGCTCCTCTTTGGGGTCAAACTTCTGTTGTATCGTTTTACACTTAAGAATGTGTATAATAGCTATTTGAAAACTTCAAACGCAATGATCAGGCAAAGTGTAAAAATCAATACAGTCTTGTATGATCCGGGATTTAGTTGAAAATTGTTACTCATGATATTGGATTTTAAATTGAATATTAATAAACTGAAGGACATCTTGTCTGCTTCAGCACATTGCTTTCATTGAGGGGCCCTAATCTTATTCCCAACTTTAGTATCAGCGAAAAATAAGTATCCCCGTTCTTTGTATCGCCACGTTGATTACCTGACGGGAACCTCGACATACCCGGAAAAATAATTGGCTGCACTTTATCAGATAATTTAGTTGCCACGGCAGCATCGGCAGCCGATAAATATTTACTGAAATCAGCCGGATCAATATATTTAGCACTCACATCATCTATATAATCGGTAAATGTTTTCCTGTATAAAAGTTCGGTACTCAGGTTAATGCGTTCAGACGCAAAGTATTTCAGGCCGGCCCCAATGGGTATGTTTACCTGTGTCAGTTTATAAGGTTTTACATCGGGATATTCCGTCATGCCCTGTCCTTCAAGTTTTAATGGGTGTAACTCGTACCAGGTTTTATTTCCCGCCGCATCGGTTAACGAACCTTTTGGATTGAAGTGGAAAACACCAACTCCAATTAATGCGTAGGGCCTGAATTTAGGTTCATATTCTTTGTCTCTCCGCAACATCATCGTGGGGTAAAGTTCAAGCGCAGCGTATCCTTCAAGTATAGTAGTTTTAAAATCAAGATTACGCTGTTTACGGTACAACTCATCAATGCCGGTTGTAGTTATAATATCGTCGCTTCCTTCAAGGTAAGTAGCGTCGGCAGCCAGCCTTACACCCAGCCAGCCTTTTGGATAAGCAGTTACAAAAACACCCTTCATCATTTTTGTAAACTCAAGATTAACGTCTTTTATATCGTTGGTTCCTTTACCGGAGTTTCCACCCAGGTCGCCTAAAAAAAAGCTGGGGCCAAAGTTTAAGCCAACTTCCCATTTAACTTTTTTGCTGCCGAATAAAAACGATTGTGAAAATAAATTGGATAGAATTGTGAAGCTTAAGAGAAGCAGCAGAATACGCTTTTGCACAAATTTGTGTAAATATGGCTTCATCAGAAATCTGGTTTAGTCTTTCGATATTATTGGATAATTGGAATGGTAAGAACAGTAACCTGCCTAAAATTGAAGGGAAATTGTACAAACCACGTATGTAAAAACGGTAAACTGTATAAGATATTGCCCTGACAGAAAATTATTTAACCCAGATTTTGCAGTTGAAATCGTAGCGAGGGTTTCAAATACAAAACAGATAAAGGTTTCAGGTTATTTTTTGGATGAACGAATAGTGAACTATTTTGAATTCAAAAAATGTTCTGAAAGGCTTAGCTGTGAAGGATTTGGAAGCCGCAGTAGATTTCAACTGAAAAATTTGGGTTTATGCAATATCATTTCTATGTGGGGGATGCCATCTTCCAGGTATTGAGCGCTGCATGGTCTAAAGCCCAGCGATTGGTAAAAAGCGGTAAGATAAACCTGGGCGGCAATCTTTATTTCTGTGCAGTTAAATTCGCTGAAACATCGGTTGATGCTCTCTTTCATTAGTAGCCTACCTACGCCGGTTTTACGGTAAGCAGGCGATGTTACCACACGGCCAATACTGGCCTGCGTATAGGAAATGCCCTGCGGAATTATACGTGTGTATGCAACAAGTTTCGTTCCATCCCAGCCGCAAAGATGCATAGATGGCTGGTCTTTATCATCTGCATCCTGATAAACACAGTTTTGTTCCACCACAAAAACTTCATTGCGTAGTTGCATGATGCTGTATAATTCAGCAGCAGTTAGTTCGTCAAATTTTTTAAAAATCCAGTTTAATTGTAATAGCATTTTTATTTTTTTGGGCCCAACAATTGTAATGCTATGTGGCTTCATTGGCAAGGATACTTAGTTATTGTTTCTTTTTAGCAAAAAGAAACAATAACCACACTTGTACCAAATATCTTAATTGAACATTACAGACCCTTTTTTGAATTTTCCATTTTAAACAACATTACAGCAGCAATTGATTTGGCCCTTGTTTTTGCTAAAGCAGCAATCTTACCTTCAAACAAATCATCTACTGTTGAAGTAAATAAATGTATCCAGCTATCGAAATGCTCCTTTTTTAACGCTATCTTATTGTTCAGGCTGTAATGCACTTCCATGGCATTTTTTGTGTAAACGGGGTTATCAAGTAAAATCGTCTCCCAAAAATCCACAATTACCGGAATATGTTTTTCCCAATCCATTTGAACGACCTCGGTAAAAATAAAACCAATTGTTTTATCAGCTTTTACCTTTTCATAAAATTGCAATACCATTTTTTCTATATCGGGCCTGATACTTATATCAATCTTCATTTTATTATTTTAGAAAAGGTAAAATGTCTTTAATGCTAACCGGTTTTTGCTCATCATCAATTTCAATAACCACACAGTAGCCATTTGCGCCACCCGCTTTTTTTACAGCATCTACTAATTTTTGCTGGTCGCTTTGAATTCTTTTTCCATCAACAGCACTCCATATTTCTTTTGTACATAAACAACCCTGTGTTGGTGTTAACGGATAATAAGGCTGCTTTAAATAATATGCAGGATTAACCGTGGTGCCGTGGGCAATAATTTCTGTGCGTCCGGCTTTGCCGGCATAATAGGCTTCGTAAAAGGGATAATAATTTTTCCAGGAAGATGGCAGCAAAAACCGGTAATTATCGCCGAGCGATTGTGTAACCGAATCGCTTACGTCGGTAGAATGCTCGTAAGGCAGAACCATTTGTATATTGGTAGTGGGACCAATAAAAATGCCCTGCGAAACGGCGAAGCCAAATACTTTAAACATGCCCTGTGGCGTATTTCCATTGGTAAGATATCCCGGCATATTGGTGCCACTGCGTGCCAGTTGCGCAACAGTAAAATATTTTCCATCGGCATCCCTAATAAATTTCCCATCCTTGCCCCTTACTAAAACCCGGCCAGGGTAATTCCTGTTTTTGCGTTGAAAACTATAAATAACCATTTCACCAGGCAAAAATGTACCGGCCAGCAAATCTGCTACCGGCGGCTGTTTTACCGCGGTAATCAACAACTTGTTTTTTAAAACTGTAAAAAAAGGAATTTCTGCGTCTTTTCCTGCTTTTAACTGCATTTCGTCCATGCGCTTTAATAAAACAGCTTTGTAAATTTCTTTTTTGTTATTCATAAAAAGATATTCGCTGCACATAGCAAATAACTTTGGGTCGTTGGTTTGCTTTGCCAGGGATAAAGCCTGTGGCACAAAATTGTTCGGGTAAAGGGAATATATCAATGGCAGTATTGACTTTTGAAAATCATTGCTTCTGTATTCAACAGAATCCATGGCAGAGCGTATTCTTGCATCAATAAAAGGAGTTTTGTAATTCAAGAGCTCCATCGCATCAAAAGCATCCAGCCAATTCTCTTCAGTGCTATCCGTTAAAGGAAGCAATATGTTTTTACCAATGCTATTGCTTACGAGGTATTTATATTCGTTGGTTCTTGCTTCTTTTTTGGCGTTGGCGGCATAGAGCGGCTTTTCTGTTTGTGCCTGCATGTTCACACACAAAAAAAAGCTAATGGTAAAAAAGGGAAAGAAAGGCTTTATCATCATTGCAAAGTAAATCAAAAAAAACATCCCGCCGGATGGCGGGATGTTTTTTTAAAAGTATGTTTTATTTGTTACTGCACATTTGCAGCTAAAAATGGTTGTATCTTATTCATGGCATCTGTATTGGTTGCAGCATCCCATGGGCCATGTGGCAGCAAAGGATAATACACATATTGATTTACAACTGAAGCCAGCGTTAATTTATCTCTTAAAGTTGTTGATTGTGTTGGATAAACTGTAACATCTGTTCCGCCTTGTAAAATAATAGTGGGGCAGGCAGCAGTTGTTGTTGCATAAGTAACCGGACTTGATTGTGCATAAAAAGTTGGGTTAGTTGTTGGCGTAGAGTTGCCCATTAATGCATAGAGACCATATTGGCCTAAGGGGTTACTTGCATAATCGGTATACATGGTAGCCATATTGGTGGGCCCAAAAAAATCAACAACTGCTTTTATTTTTACCGGTGTTTGATATTTATAGGCATGTAACAATGCCAGGTGGGCACCGGCACTATGGCCCATCATAACAAACTTACTGCTAACCAGGTATGTGGCCCGGTTGTTATAAATATATTCCACGGCTGCTTTTACATCCATCTCCTGGGCCGGAAAAGGATTTGTTGCCGGTAAAACAGCTAAACGATAATTAACATTAAAAACGGCATAGTCAGGAAGCCTAGCTCTTATTGAGTCAATGCCTGCTCCGTTTAAATCTGCTTTGTCGCCGCCTATCCAGGCACCCCCATGTACATAAATTAAAACTTTGGTGGTAGTGGTGGTGCGGTTTGCCGGTAAATAAACATCCATTTTTTGCAGCGGATCGGTACCATAGGCAACATTCATTGTTGTGGATGCTGCAACGGGTGTTGGTGCAGGGCCGCCGCCCAGTCCATCATCGCCTTTGCTGCACGAGCCAAACATTACTAAAACAAATACTGATAACGAAAACAGAATTTTTACTTTCATAAATTTTTAATTAAGGTTTAAAATTAACAATATTTATGTTTAAATAATTATTGTAGATGTTAATATTTATATTTATCCTTCCAAAAGGCTTTTAAAAATTTACGCAATTCTTCTTCACGTAAATTTTTACCGGGCTCAAAAAAAGCAGTGCCGCTTATTGCGTCTGGCAAATATTCCTGCGGCGAAAAGTTGTTTTCGTAATTGTGCGAATATTCATAACCCTTTCCATAGCCTTCATTCTTCATCAGCTTGGTGGGTGCGTTGCGAATATGTAAGGGAACCGGCAGATCGCCATGCTGCTTTACCGCACTCATGGCTGCAGCAATGGCAACCGTGGCTGCATTGCTTTTTGCACTGCTGGCCAGATAAATGGCGCATTGCGATAAGATCAACTGCGACTCAGGATAACCAATTTTATTTACCGCGTCAAAAGTTGCGTTGGCCAATAATAAAGCATTGGGGTTTGCATTGCCGATATCTTCACTTGCCAGTATTAGCATCCTCCTGGCGATAAATTTTACATCTTCACCGCCTTCAATCATCCTTGCCAAATAATATACAGCCGCATTGGGGTCGCTGCCCCGTATTGATTTTATAAAGGCCGAAATGATATCGTAATGCTGTTCGCCTTTTTTATCGTAGAGTGCAATTCGTTGTTGTGCAACATGCATCACAAGAATGTCTGTGATAACAATTGGCTCCAGTCCCCCTCCTTGGGAGGGGTTAGGGGAGGCCACCAGTTCCAGCAGATTTAATAATTTTCTTGCATCGCCGCCGGAGATATTTATTAAAGCCTCGGTTTCTTTCAGCTCAATCTTTTTTGTTTTTAAAACGGCATCATTTTTTATAGCATGTTGCAATAAAGCAACCAGGTCTTTTTCATCGAGTGCTTTTAAGATGTAAACCTGCGTTCTGCTCAGCAAGGCACTGTTTACTTCAAAGGATGGGTTTTCGGTAGTAGCACCAATCAAGGTGATGATGCCTTTTTCAACTGCACCCAGCAAAGCATCCTGCTGGCCTTTGTTAAAGCGATGTATCTCATCAATGAATAAAATGACATTACTTTGCTTTTTTGCCAATTCAATTACTTCCCTTACTTCTTTTACGCCCGATGAAATGGCGCTGAGTGTATAAAATGGAACCTGCAATGTTTGGGCAATGATATTAGCGATCGTTGTTTTGCCAACGCCCGGGGGTCCCCAAAGAATCATACTGGGGATTTTTCCGTTCTCTATTGCTGTGCGTAAAATACTTCCTTTACCTGTCAGATGCTGCTGACCTACAAGTTCATCCAATGTATTGGGGCGAAGACGCTCGGCGAGGGGTGGGAGATTGTTCATCATTCAAAGTTGATAAAAAAATAAGTATCCTGCTAAAAAATATACCAGGGGAATTTTCCTGCAGTTATATTTTTTAAACGATTGTCAATAAAAGCTTGTGGGCATTTTTCTATTACCGCTTCGGCAATAAGTTTTATTTTTTTTCTTGAATAGGAGGATGTTTGAATATTGATGGCTTTGCCTGAAAAATCAATAAAACTCCAGGATAAATCGGCAGTATGGCCATCAAAATGCCAGTTTAAATAAGAAAACTTTATTTCTTTCCATTTTAATACTTTCGGTTTACCAAAAAATAATTGCTGGGTAATCTCGTCATTGTCAATAATGAGTTTATTTTTTGTGAGCAAAAAATAAAGGAGTAGCAAAAAAGCCAGGCCGGCGGAAATTACGAGGAATTTTTCCTCGTCTAATTTTCCTGTATTATTTAAAATGAATAGCAGTAAAATATAAACAGCCACTACAAAATATAGTGGCCATTTTCTTATTGTGAATTCCTGTCTTTGTATCGGTAGCATCTTATTTCCACTCACTTCGTACTTTTTTCTGAAATGTTAAACCGTCTTCAATATCAGGTAGCGAACCGAAAAAAGCATCAAGCGTTTTATTCGCATGTTTCTTCTTTCCTCTTTGTTTTAAAATTACTTTTACTTCACTTTCCGAAGTCCCTTTTGGTATTACAGTAATCATTTTCATTTTATCTGTGTTATTCCGTCTAATCCGTGCAATCCGTGTTCCTATCCTTTCAAATCCAATTTTATCTGCAACTCCTCAAACTGTTTTGCATCAATGGTGCTTGGTGCATCCAGCATCACATCTCTGCCACTGTTATTTTTTGGGAAAGCAATAAAGTCACGGATGCTTTCGCTGCCGCCGAGTATAGCACAAAGCCTGTCGAAGCCAAAAGCCAGACCACCATGCGGCGGTGCACCATATTCAAATGCGCCGAGTAAGAAACCAAATTTGTGCTGCTGTTCTTCAGCATCCATACCCAGGGCTGCAAACATTTTTTCCTGTAATTCTCTTTGGTAGATGCGGATGCTGCCGCCGCCAAGTTCATTGCCATTCAAAATCATATCATACGCATTGGCTTTTATGTTGGCATAAGGATGTTCCAGGTACTTGTCTAAGTTTTCAACCTTGGGCGAATTATTGATCATCATATCAATATCGCTGGGCTTAGGGCTTGTAAAAGGATGATGCCTTGCTACCCAACGGCCTGCGCCGCCGCCATCCTGGTCTTCCAGTGCAAATTCAAACAACGGAAAATCTGTTACCCAAAGCAATTTAAATTCATCGGCTTTGCGCATACCTAACTGAGTGGCCATGTACATGCGTAAATCGCTGATGGCTTTACGGGTTCTTTCTTCGGCACCGGCTAAAATTAAAATAAGATCGCCAGCTTTAGCATTGGCTGCTTCGGCAATGGCTTTCAATTTATCTTCGGTATAAAATTTATCAACGCTGCTTTTAAAAGTTCCGTCGGTATTTACTTTAATAAAAACCAAACCTTTCATACCAATCTGCGGACGCTTTACCCACTCAGTCAGTTCATCGGTTTGTTTGCGGCTGTATTCGCTGCATCCCGGCACGGCAATGGCAACAACGGTTTCAGCTTCATTAAACACCGAAAAGTCTCCTGCAATTAAAACAGCTTTATTTTCTTTTGCCTTAAAGGTGTGGGAAGGAAATTTGAGATTGCAAAGTTTGATTTCAAAACGGATATCCGGTTTATCGTTACCATAATTAAACATGGCATCTTCCCATGTCATGCGGTCAACGTTATCGGTGTAATCAATGTTTTTCACATCCTTAAATACCTGTTTCACCAAACCTTCAAACATGTTCAATATATCTTCCTGCTCAACAAAAGCCATTTCGCAATCTATCTGTGTAAACTCCGGCTGGCGGTCGGCACGCAGATCTTCATCTCTAAAACATTTTACAATCTGGTAGTAACGATCGTAACCGCTCACCATCAACAACTGTTTAAATGTTTGCGGCGATTGTGGCAATGCATAAAACTGCCCGGGGTTCATGCGGCTTGGCACCACAAAATCCCTTGCACCTTCCGGTGTACTTTTAATTAAGAAGGGTGTTTCAACATCCATGAAATTATTTTCGTGCAAATAATTTCGGGCACTGCGGTTTACCTGGTAACGCAGTTCTAAATTTTTCTTTACGGCGTTTCTCCTCAGATCCAGGAAACGGTATTTCATGCGTATATCTTCACCGCCATCGGTATCATCCTGTATGGTAAATGGCGGTACGGCAGATTTATTCAGTATCTTAAATTCACTTACTACAATTTCAATTTCGCCGGTTGGTATGTTGGTATTTTTGCTGCTTCGTTCATTTACTTTACCAGTAACCTGTAAAACAAATTCTCTACCTAATGGATTTGCATCCAGTTCGGCATTTAAAGCTTCTGAAAATAATAACTGGGTAATACCATAGCGGTCACGCAGATCAACAAAAGTGATGCTACCGAATTTGCGAACAGTTTGTACCCACCCGGCCAGGGATACTTCTTTGTTAATATCGGTTAATCTTAATTCGCCACAGGTGTGAGTTCTGTACATAATTGATATAAAATTGAGCGGCAAAGATAATGAAATAGAGACGCTGCCAAAAAGGGAGTTTGTTTTATTGATTTAGCTTCTTAAACTTTGAAAAACAGTAAGGCAGGTTCAATTTACTTTTTTACATTTTATGGTAACCTTTCCCTGTGTCATATTTATTCCTGTTACTTTTCCATCTGAATCAGTCTGAAACGTCAATTCGCCGCCGGCTTCTTTTGAGTAAAAAACATAGGCATCTCTTCTTTCCAGCAATGATTTTTCAGTTTCTTTACCATTGTTATACTCGTTCATATACAGGTAATTTTTACCAGCCTGGGTAATTTCTAATTTGCCTACGGTGATAAGGCCTGCGAGTTTGGCCTTATAAGTTCCTGTAAATATTTCTGTAGCTGGAGTTGAAACAGATGACTTAGGAAAAGAAGGGTAGGTGTAACTGCGGCCATAATAAGTTGAAAGCACGCCAATAATAATTTCATTCAACTTTATTGTCATCGCATCGGAAGTTATAGCAAGTACCAGGCTATCATCAGGAAAATAACAAATGAACGAACGGAATTCATCAATGCGCCCGGTGTGGCCCCATCCAATTTTATCGTAAAAAGGAGCTTTCATTAATCCATGGCCAATGCTTTTACTCCTGAGTTTTTTCATTACAGAAAGAGAACTGTCTGTAATTATTTTATGATCGAATAAGAGGTACATTATTTTGCCAAGGTCTTCATTTGTTGATACAATGGCACCCGCTGCAAAAGGGAAAGAAGGATCAGAGTCGGTATCCTTAACAAAGGTTTCTCCATTAAATTTATAAGATTGCTGTCTGGCAGTTTTATCGCTGCCGGCAGTTTCGCAATAGGTATCCGGTAATCCAAACTTGTCGGCAATTCTTTCTTTTATATTCTGCGGATACGATTTTGCGGTTATGTCTTCAATAATATAACCAAGCAGTATGTAATTGGTATTGCTGTACTGGCAGTCGCTGTTTGGTTTAAAGGCCGCTTGTTTTTGTTTACCAGGTCAACAATATCCTTGCGTGTAAATTGTTTAGCCCTGGAGCCGTAATAATCCTCCCATTCAGTTACATTATAAACGCCGCTTGTGTGCGACAACAAATTTTCAATGGTTATGTTGTTTGCATTTTTAATGGTAGGGAAATATTTATCAATGTTGGAGTTAAGCTGCAGTTTGCCTTCATCAATAAGTTGATAGATCACAAGCGCTGTAAATACTTTGGTTACCGAGCCTATTTTATATTTAACTATGTTATTGTTGAATTTATCAAAGTTTCCAGTATAGATTATTTTATCAGCTTTTTGTATAGTAACCCTTCCTGAAAAAGTATTTTCTGTTTTTAAGAAATTCAGCAGACTGTCAATTGAAAGTTTATAATTGCTGTTTTGAGTAAAACCTGCAATTGAGAAGAGTAAAATTGTTGTAAGGAGAAATAACCGTTTCATCATGATATACTGATAGTTTAAATGGTTGCCTGCAGCCCTGATGGGATTAAGATGCTGTTATGAAGATAGTAATAAAAACTGATTGAAGTTTACCTGGTTTTTAAAAATCCTGGCCCGGGCCTACTCGTCGGAGACAAAGAAGAGTGGAGGTTTTAAAATATATGGAGGACGAGATATTAGTGCTTGTGAATACCATAGCGATATTAGCCTCGGTTAAGATAAGTAAGTTTATACTACGCCCGGCACATGGCTTGGGAACTGCTTTATAACTATAACACACTTCGATAAAAACCGCCAATTAATAGACGGTATAAGTGAGATTCTTCTTTCCTTTTACTAAAATGAAAGTGGAACAGAACAAATGTTCACAACACTGATGCCACAAGGAACTAACGCCGATATAAAAACAAAAAAGCCCCGAGGAGCTTTCTTTTTTCGTAAATATTAATACGCTTCCGGCTTATGCCGGCACCTCTCGTTGCTTTTCTCTTTCCCAAAAACGATGCTGTGCAATGGCTTTTATAAAATTGCCGGCAGGCTTATCAAGTATTAAACCTGCGTCTTTGTTTTTACCGCCAGCGTACGATTGTTCTATTACTTTAATCCCGTCGCCGTTTGCTGCAATTGCTTTACAATGTTTAAAAGCTTCGTTTATAAAATGTATGGCATCTGCTGTACTGATAAGCGTTTTTGCACTTGCATCGCCGGAAGGAATATACACCGCATCAAAAAGTACAGATGCTGTATGCAGAAAACTCTGATCAACCTTTATCTGTTTTCCTGCTGCACCTTTTATGGTGCCTAATGCTGGCGCTATTATTTTTGTTTTTGCACCGGCAGCTTCCAGTGCAGTCTTTACGGTGTTAAGTGAATTCTCATCCACACCATTGGCAGCAAGTATGGCTATGCATCTTGTTTTAATAGAATTTTTTACGGTGTTGGCCATGCTTAACGCCGGTGATTGCTCAATACTTTGTTTCATTTTAACCGGTTCGTATTTTTTCTGAACGCCATCGGCAGGAACACTGTGGTTTATTGGATATTGCGGACCTTTAGGCACGGGCATACCCAGTCCTGCTGCAACTTTAGATACCAGCGTTTTATCAACCTGGGTAAGTATGCCCAACATTCTTTCACGGATGGCATCACTTTCTAATTTGCCCAGTTCAAACGTAAGGGCGTTGATGATGTGATTTTTTTCAGGTTCCGACTGGCTGTTAAAAAACAACGTAGCCTGGCTGAAATGATCAAAAAAACTGCTGCTGCGTTCCCTTATCTTTTTTGCATCAATGCGTTCCTGGTAACTGGTAAACCCACCATCGGCAGCCTTTGCCTGGAAGGGGCAGCCATTACCCGTTGTGTTGGGGTGGTAACTGGTTTTGCCACTATCAATGGTTTGCCGCATGTGTCCGTCACGTTGATTATTCATTACCGGAACAATGGGGCGGTTAATGGGTATTTCATGAAAATTAGGACTTCCCAATCTTGATAATTGTGTATCCGTGTACGAAAATAATCTGCCCTGCAATAATGGATCGTTTGTAAAATCAATACCCGGTACCAGGTGCCCCGGATGAAAGGCAACCTGTTCTGTTTCTGCAAAAAAGTCATCGGGATTACGGTTCAACGTCATCTTACCTATCAATTGCACTGGAACAATTTCTTCAGGAATTAATTTCGTTGGATCCAGCAGGTCAAAATCAAATTTATGTTCGTCTTTTTCAGCAACTATCTGCACACCCAGTTCCCATTCCGGAAAATCACCGTTCTCAATGGCTTCCCACAGATCCCTGCGATGAAAATCGGAATCTTTTCCTGAAATGTTCTGTGCTTCGTCCCATGCAACGGAATGCATTCCCAACAATGGCTTCCAGTGAAATTTTACAAAATGAGAAACGCCTTTATCATTTATCAAACGGAAAGTGTGTACACCAAAACCTTCCATCATCCTTAAACTTCGTGGAAGCGCACGGTCGCTCATCACCCACATAATCATGTGCGTACTTTCGGGCATCAGCGAAATAAAATCCCAAAAAGTATCATGCGCCGATGCAGCTTGCGGAATTTCATTATGAGGCTCCGGTTTTACTGCATGTATAAGGTCGGGGAATTTTATAGCGTCCTGTATAAAAAATACCGGCATATTGTTTCCAACTAAATCATAGTTTCCTTCTTCGGTATAAAATTTTACCGAAAACCCCCTTACATCACGGGCCAGGTCTGATGACCCCCTGGAACCTGCCACGGTGGAAAATCTTACAAAAACCGGTGTTGGTTTGGATGCGTCGTTTAAAAATTTTGCTTTGCTATACTGCCCCATGGGTTTGTATAACTGAAAAAGGCCGTGTGCGGCCGAACCACGTGCATGAACAATCCTTTCAGGAATACGCTCATGATCGAAGTGGGTGATTTTTTCACGCAGTATAAAATCTTCAAGCAGGGTAGCTCCGCGGCTACCTGCCTTCAGGGAGTTTTGATCGTCGTTAATTAGCAGCCCCTGGTTGGTTGTCATCATTTCTCCATCTGCGCTCTGCGTGTTAAACTGCAAATCATTTAATTTTTTATTTACAGCCGGTTTTGTGCTTTTCTTTTTTGCCATAGCTAAAAGTTTTAAGGATGATTAAGGTTTAAGATGAATGGTTAAAAAAGTATCTTAAACTATGCCATAAAAGTTAACCGGATTTAATTTTAGCTTCAATACTTAAATGCAGGAATGCCGACGATGAATAAAAAAAACAGTGAGGAATTTTTTCCACAATTTATTTATAACCCAAATTTTTATGCAGGGATAATGGGGGAATCTGACCTTATAAAAATTGGCACATATATAGTTATCCTGTGTATAGTTTATAGATATTTTAATTAATTTTCAAACTCTTAACATTAGAATTATGGCAACGAAAAAACCAGCAGCTAAAATTCCTGCAAAAAAAGATGCAGCAAAAAACTTCAGGATTTATTTGAAGATGGATTGAAAGATTTGTATTGGGCAGAGAAGGCATTGACCAAGGCATTACCAAAAATGCAGAAAAACGCGACTGCTCCAAAACTAAAAAAAGCCATTGAAGACCATTTAGGCCAGACACACAATCATGTAACACGGCTGGAAGCCTGCTTTGAAGCACTTGGTAAAAAGGCACAGGCAAAAAAATGTGATGCCATGGCCGGTTTGCTGGAAGAAGGTAAAGGCATCATGGAGGAAACTGAACCGGGCGCAGTGCGTGACGCTGATATTATTATGGCTTCGCAAAAAGTAGAACATTACGAAATTGCGAGTTATGGTACACTGGCAGCATTTGCTAAAGTTTTGGATGAGAAGACATGCCTGCAGCATTTGCTTAAAACTTTATCAGAAGAAAAGAAATGTGATGAGCTGTTAACGAGCATCGCTGATACCAATCTGAATAGCCAGGCTATTAAATAAGTTGAAGAGAAGTAACAATAATTTTTAGGGCTGCATGTTTTAACATGCAGCTTTTTCTTTGTAAAAAAACCAAAGAAGATTGAAAGTAAAATCGGAGGTAATAAACTATTTTAAGAACAGCGGCAAAAAATCATAAAATTGGTCCTAAAAACTTATGTCCATTAAAATGCACCATGTGGTCAGGATTATCGGCTGTCCATACTTCGGATTCCCAACCTATATCAGTTACATTTTTTTTAAACTCGGTTTTTGATATAAATGCGGTAATAAAAATTAATCCGGCTCTGCACTTTTTTAATCCTTTCTTCAATTCAAAAATTCTTTCTTCGCTCATAGGTCCAGAGCTATAAAATGCTTCAATAAGATAAAGCCAGTTTTTATGCTTGTTATATGCTACCACGTCGGGAAGGGAGTCGTGTGTTAACTCAAAAAAGCCAAGCTTTAAAAGCTTTTTGTCTTCTCTTATCAGATATTTATTAGTGGTATCGCCGATGTATAATATTTCGCAACCGTCGCCAAACCGAGGTAAGAACTCTTCTATTATTTCTCTTTGCAATTGATTATGACCCCCCTGTGATAATTCAATTAATTTTCCTCCAGGTAATTTGACGGGTATTTTTGCTATTTCTCTTTTCCTTTTTAATATATCATCTAGGGAAGGCCTGTTTTTATTAAACAGTTTTAATTTAATATTCCAGTCTTTTGTTCCGTACGAATTTATCAGTGCTTTAAAATCATTGCTTAATGCGTAACCCCTGGTTGGATCATTAGTTGCTGCGTTGGGATTATCAGCACTGTTCAATATTAAATCGGCTAAACCCAATAGTTTTAAATGCTTACGTCTCATGTCGTCATAAGAACCAGAAGAAATATTCTCGTCATAATTGGCATTTATGAATTTTATGATGTCTCTGGTTTTAAGGTGCCTGCTTTCCTTTTGTCCTTTTGCATCTTTCCAAGACGTTGTTACGCCAGCCACTGCAAGAAATGCCATAGCCATACTTTGAAGTGCTTTAGGTGTTTTTTTCTCGAATGGAATACCTACATTTTCCAAAATATCAAGCCCTTCATCAATAAGTTTCTTTAGAAAATCAGGCTTAGTATTCTTAATGTTTAGATTTTTCATTGCAAATCAAAATAGAGTGAGTTCATGATTGGGTTTCAAATCATGTTCTATAATTTCACTAGCCGTATATAACTCTTCCGTTTGATAGCATTCTTTTAAAGAAAGTGCTAATTGGTATGCTAACAGCGGAGGAACTGCATTGCCAATCTGATTATATTGCTGAGTTTCATTACCTGAGAATTGAAACCAATCAGGAAAGCTTTGTAAACGGGCTGCTTCTCTGTGCAACAACCTGCGCCTTCTCCCATCCTCTAATTTTACTCTCTGCATGTCACCTGTTGCACCTGCAAGGTTTCTACAGGTGAGAGTACGGGCAGGTTTTTCAGGATATAAATCTCTTGGATTAACACAGTCTGAAGCCTTTTCATATTTGGCAACATATTTATCCATTGAGGCTGTTAAAAATTTACTTTCTGACGGCACTGTGTACATAATATCTCCAATGGCTTCCTGAACAGTTATTTTTTTGGGGTGCTGTTTTGGGAAATTGAATTTTGTACGATGCCCAAAAACAAATAAGCGTTCTCTATTTTGCGGAACTCCGTAGTTGACAGCATTTAAAAGTTTAAAGTCTATCAAATAGCCTAATTTTCTTAATTCTTCTATAACCAATTCAAAATACCATTTGTTGGTGTAAAGTAACCCTCTAACATTTTCAAACATGAAAACTTTAGGTTGTAGTTTTTTTACGGCGTCAATAAAAATAGGAAATCCATCTCTTGCATCTTCAATTCCCTTTTGATGGCCACCTACACTGAATGGTTGACATGGTGGACCACCAACAATTATTTCAGCCTGCGGATATTCAAAATCTAAATCAAGTTTTATAGCATGGCAATCGCCATTTAAGTTTTGCCTGTATGTTTCGGCAGCAGCTACGTTCATTTCGTAACCAATCGTTTTGTATCCAGCAGCTTCAAAGCCTAATGATAGACCTCCGCAACCGGCAAAAAGGTCAAGCACAATTTCCTTTTCTGTGGTACGGGGTTTTAAAGTTCTATTTATGTAGCTTATATAGTTCATTAGTATCCTCAAAAATACTTTAAAAAATTAAAATAATGCTACACACTTCCTCACTAAATTTCCGCTTCGATAAAAGCCGCCCATTGGTATGTGGTATAAGTGAGTGACACAACTATGTCGCCATAAAAAACCAAAGCCTGTACAAAAATAAAAAAACCCCCAAAGGGGCTTTTAAAATTTCGCAAATAATTAATTCGCTTCCGGCTTATCACTTTTCTTCGCATCCATCATTTCCATCAGCTTCATACCAAGCAATCCGTTTATACCGCCGTCGGTACCGGTGCCGCCGCCAATAAGAATGTCGGGGATGATCTTGATATTGCCTTTGGCAATTTCTTCGGTTATTTTATAGCGGGTAAAGTTATCGCCGCCCATGGCTTTAACCTGCAGCTCGTAAGCTTCGGCGGTTGATTTACCAATGGCCATAATTTTTTCGGCTTCGGCCAAACCGGTCTTGCTTATCTTTTCTGCATCGGCACTGGCGTTTAGTTTGGTGGCTTCGGCCTGTGCACCGGCACGTGCCCTCGTTGCTTCGGCTTCGGCATTTGCACGTTTTTTTGTGGCGGTTGCTTCTGCTTCTACCTGCAAAATTAAACTGTTGGCATCGCCTTCGGCTTTTTTTACAACGGCATCTGCTGTGCGTTGTGCAATCTCTACACTTTGTTGCGCCTTCACAATTTCTTTTTGCATATCGGCAATGGCGGTTTCTTTTTCCATACCCTGGCGTTTTTCCTGTGTCATTCTTTGTGTGGCGTACGTTTTTTCTTCTTCCTGTGCAATCTTACGGTCGGTCAAAGTTTTCATCAACGATTCAGGCGGAACGATATCGCCTATCAAAGTATCAACCGCATTAACGTTGTATTCATCAAGCACTTCTTTCATGTTGTCTTTTGCCGCCTGCTGCCTTTCTTTACGGGTACTTAAGAACGCAATTACATCACTATCCTGCGCCGAGTTACGGAAGTAGTTACCAATGGTTGGTTCCAGCACCTGGCTTACCAGGTTGTTCATGCTGCCGAAACGTGCAATAACTTTTGGCGCTTCATTGGCAGGTATGTGTATGATCTGCGACACATCGAGATTGAAAGGGAAACCATCCTGCGAACGAACGGTGATGGTACTTAAGTTCTTATCAAGCTGATGCGATTCGCTGCGTGTGTTTGCCCAGTTTAATACCAGGTTTGTTGTTGGCACCAGTTCCACCTTCATAATATATTTATTGAAGGGGTATTTGCCGGGACCGTACGGTTCCATCCACACACCACGCTGTCCCCTGCTTACAATGTTACCGTGTTTAAAGCTTTCGCCGGTAAGGTCCTTACCATCCTGGCCAATATAACTGATAACTACACCCACATAACCGATGGGTACATCTGTCATGGGCACTTCTTCAATTTGTATGGCCCAGGGATTTATGTTGTAGCTACCTGCTAAAATAATAGAAGGTTGCAAACCACGGTTACCATCATGTTTTAAAAAAGTATCAAAGTCCTGAAAGTTATTGTGGCCCTCTACATACTTACCGGCTATCTGGCCGCTTTCAATTGGTAAACCATCCATACAGGTTACAATGCCCACCATGTTCTCATGAATGATAATCATGGGTGTAACTGTTACTGTAAATGCAAAGCTGTTGATACGATATGTACCTGCAGTGATGTAGGATGTTTGACGGCCTTTTTGTCCGCCGTTGTTTAAAAAAGAAACAGCATCCTGAAAGTTATCGCTTTCTACCCTGCGGCC
>JBBRCM010000001.1:0-80585 GCA_038204855.1 Chitinophagales bacterium | reverse complement strand
AAAAATAAGGCAAAAACCTTTTGCAGCAAATTATTTACTGAAAGTTTTTCCCCAATTCGTTATTTAGTGCAATAATTTCTTTACCAACAGCGGAATAACTCACTTATTTTTGTCAATATATTTTTTTATGCAGGATTTCTTTAAAAACAAAGTAGTAGTAATAACCGGCGGAAGCGATGGCATTGGCAAGGCCTTGGTAGATACATTGATACCACTGGGCGCAAAAGTGGCCACCTGTGCCCGTAACCAGGATAAATTATATGATCTGCAGTTACTGCATTCCGGTAAGCCGTTGCATACCATCGTGGCCGATGTTAGCAGTTACAACGATTGCAAAAACTTTATAGATAGTACCATACAGGTTTATGGAGGTATCGATATCCTGATCAACAATGCAGGTGTATCCATGAGGGCGCTGGTAAAAGACCTGGAAGTAGAAGTGATAGAAAAAGTAATGGATATTAATTTTAAAGGGACCTTGTATTGTACAAAACTGGCCCTTGATTCAATCATTGAGCGCAAAGGATCTATTGTGGGTGTATCTTCCATTGCGGGTTATCGTGGTTTGCCCGGCCGCAGCGGCTACTCGGCCAGCAAATATGCAGTTACCGGTTTCCTGGAAGCGCTGAGAACCGAAATGTTAGACAGCGGTGTTAATGTAATGTGGGTTTGCCCTGGATTTACAACTTCCAATATCCGCAATGCAGCACTTAATAAAAAAGGCCGTGCCCAGGGCGAAAGCCCCATGGACGAAGGAAAGATGATGAGTTCGGTAAAATGTGCTGAATATATTCTGAAGGCTATTGGAAAAAGAAAAAGAACCCTGGTGCTCACTTCGCAAGGAAAGCAAACTGTTTTTATGAACAGGTTTTTTCCCTCCATCACAGATAAACTGGTAAAAAACTTTTTCTTTAAAAAAGGAGAGTTGGTGCGTTAATCCGTTAAAACGTTAATCAGGATATGCGTTTTACGAATTAATCAATTAACAAATTAACCAAATTAACGTTTAAAAATGCCTTTACTAACCCTTACATCAGATATTGGCCAGCAGGATTTCCTGATTGGAGCTGTTAAGGGACAGTTATTACAAACCAACGACGGGTTTTCATTGGTTGATATTTCTCATAATCTTTCGCCCTTCAATTATCCGCAGGCAGCTTATGTTTGCCGCAATGCAATCAAGAATTTTCCCGCTGGTACTTTTCATTTAATACTCGTTAATTTATTTGATGAAAGGCCCGAGCACATGTTACTTGCCGAACACAACGGCCAGTTTATAGGCTGTGCCGATAATGGATTACTCACCATGATACTGGAGGAAGTACCACAAAAGACTGTGGCGTTGGCGCTGGATAAAACCCAGCAAAAAAATACCATTTACTGTACCTCGGTTTTTGCAAAGGCCTTCAACGAATTGCACGGCGGAAAAAAGATCGAAGATATTGGCGATGCCGGTGTTTCCATCCAGGTTAAAAATCCACTAAGGCCCATGTTGGGCAGCGATTATATTGAAGGGCAAATTATTTTTATAGATAATTTCGAAAACGTAATTGTAAATATTCACCGCGATGAATTTGAAGAACAGCGGAAAGGGCGGAGCTTTAAAATAGTTTTTAAAAGAGATGAAGTGATTGACAGGATCAGCGAAACTTATGCCGATGTGAACGAAGGAGAAAAGCTGGCCCTGTTCAATTCGGCTGGCTACCTGGAAATTGCCATCAACAAAGGTAATGCAGCGGGGTTGCTGGGTTTACAAAATTTCTCGGAAAAGCAGTTACAGCAAAGCCAGTATATGAATAGCAGGCTTTTTTACCAAACGGTAAAGGTTTATTTTGAGTAAAAGCCCCCGGCCTCACCCCAACCGCTCTCCATCCTTCGACAAGCTCAGGAGAGAGGGAACTGGAAGATTAAAGCGAAGATCGATTTATAGGAAATAGATAATCAGCAAAGCACAATTAAAGACGAATATTGATATACTGTAAAAGAGTGGTTATTATTTCTTTTTACTAAAAAGAAATAATAACTAAGTATCCTTGCCAATGAAGATGAACAAAGCAAAAATGTTCGGGACAAAATTTATAACAAAACACAATTAATTCTCCGCCGCGGCGGGTCAGAGTCTTGGCATTTTTAAAAAACATATCTAACGATAAATCCAGCGATAAAGAGTTGCTGGCAGCTTTTAAAGCCTCGGGCGATATTGGCCATTTAAGCAACCTGTACCAGCGTTATATGGACCTGGTATTTGGTGTTTGCCTCAAATATTTTAAAGATACCGAACGCTGTAAAGATGCTGTTATGGATATTTTTGATGAATTAAACAGCAAATTACGGGTACATGAAGTGGATAATTTTAAAGGCTGGGTGCATGTGGTAGCCAGAAATTACTGCCTGATGCAGTTAAGAAGCCCCCGAAACATAAAAACTACAGAATTTAACCCTGTTTTTATGTATTCTGAAGAAAATACGCATCTGAAGGGCGAGGCTTTTGAAAAAGAGGAAAATTTTAAGAAATTAGAGGAATGTATGCAGGCTTTGCCACCCGATCAACAACAAACAGTAAAATTATTTTACCTGGAAAGCAAATGTTATAACGAAATTGCAGCAATAACAGGTTTTGAATGGAATAAAGTGCGGAGTTATATTCAAAATGGAAAACGCAATTTAAAAATTTGTATGGATGGAAAGGAAGGGGGTGGAAATTAGGAATTGGGGATTTGGAATTTGGTTTTAACAGTACATGGTTTTATTAATGAGCTACAAAGAAAAAAATATTAATTACACCGCAAGAGATATAGAGCAATACCTTGCAGGCAATCTGTTGCCACAACAAATGCATGCCATGGAAAAAGCTGCATTAGACGATCCGTTTTTGGCAGAAGCCATGGAAGGTTACGAAGCTGTTAAGGACAAAGAATGGAATAACCAACTGGTGGCTTTACGGAAAGAGCTAAGCAGCAAGGGTGCAACCGCAAAAGTAATTCCGCTGCACAAATCAAAAAACAACTGGTGGAAAGCCGCCGCAGCCGTTCTTATAATTGGCGCCGGAATTGGTTTACCATTTATTCTAAGCCGCGGTAAAAAAGACGATGGTGAGAAGCAACAAATTGCGCAAACAATTCCGGTTTATAAAGACAGTGTGTCTCAAATTGAAATACCTGCCCCTGCTTCTGTCACCCAATCGCTGAATCCAAATGCTTCTGCTACCAAAGAAGATAAAAAAACAATTCCGGGAACAATTGCCCAAGTTGACAAAATAAATGCCAATGCACAAGAGAATATTATTTTAGAGCCTGGTGCGCCGATATTAAAACCCGCAGTGCCACCCGCCGCTGGTGCAACTGCTGCTGATGATAAAGCAGTAGTTACCTCATCCCCGGCTGCTAACAGTGCTGCAAGTGAAAATGCAGAAACTGCAAAAGATGAAAAAAACAAAGCGGCAGCAAAACAGGCCGAAGCTGAAGTAGTTGTGGGGCGGCAGAGAAGCCAAGCCGCTGCTGCTAATAAAGAAGCCGTGCTCAATAACTTTTTTACAGCGCAGGTTGTGGCTGCAGATAATACGCCCCTGCCCTTTACCAATATCTCGATAAAAAAAGAAAACTTTGGAACCTATGCCGATGCAAAAGGCATGGTACGGCTTGTATCTACCGACAGTATTTTAAATATAGAAGTAAAATCGGTGGGCTATCAGGCAAAAACATTCGCACTGCGCAATAACCAGGCGCAAACAAAAATATTTTTGCAGGAAGAAGAAGTTTCGCTCAAGGACAGAAAAGTGATAGGAAATGTAGCCAAAAGGAGCAGCCAGCCTTCACACAGGGCCCGGCTTTTAAAAGATTCTGCCGTTAATGTTGAACCAGCCGATGGTTGGGATAATTATGATACCTATGTTGCCAACAATCTTGATATTCCGGAATCGGCATTAAAGGATGACCGGCATGGAGAAGTGGAAATAGCTTTTGATGTAAAATCGAACGGAACCATCTCAAACATCCGCATTAACAAATCGCTTGGTGCCGAATATGATGAAGCTGCAAAGCGCCTCATACAGGAAGGACCACAATGGAAGGTTAAAAAAGGAAAGAAAACCTCTGCCAGTGTTAAAGTACAATTTTAGGCAGTCGGGATTAATCTCATTCAGTTACGTATCATTTTTTGTAACTTAGTAAATTAAAAATTCTATATGAAAAAAATATGCTTATCACTCATTGCACTTGCCGCCTTTGTAATTTCCAGCACAGCCCAGGTAAAAATGCCGGCACCCTCTCCTACTCAAACCATTAAACAGGACTTTGGAATCGGCAGTGTTGAACTAACTTATTCAAGGCCATCCATAAAAGGCCGCAGCATTTACGGCGATCTGGTTCCGTATAATAAATTATGGCGCACCGGTGCCAACGCAGCTACCCGACTGTATTTCAGCGAGCCAATAGAAATCGGCAGCAAAAAATTAGATAGCGGTACTTATGTTTTATATAGCATTCCCGGTATTGATAGCTGGGAGGTGATCCTGAATAAAGGACTGGAAAACTGGGGCATTGATGGTTATAAACAAACCCAGGATGTGGTTCGTTTTAAAATTGAACCCATGAGAATGAAAAAAAAGCTGGAAACGTTTACTATGGACTTCTCAGATATAACACCCGAAACCTGTTCGTTAAATATCAAGTGGGAAAAGACTTCCATATCAATCCCATTGGTTGCCGGTTTTAAAGACAAAGTAAGAATGCAAATAGAAGCAGCCATGAAAACCGATAAAAAGCCTTACTGGCAGGCTGCGCAGTTTTACAATGAATTCGATAAAAATTTACCCGTAGCATTAGACAACGTAAGCAAGGCTATTGAAGAAAACAAAGAAGCATACTGGATGTGGATTTACAAAGCCAAAATACAAAAAGATATGGGCGATATGGCAGGTGCCATGGAAAGTTCTAAAAAATCTATGGAGTTTGCTACGGCTGCTAAAAATGATGATTATGTAAAAATGAATAAAGAGTTGCAGAAGACTTTAAAATAAACAGGCAAAATATTTTTAGAAAAGCGTTGCAATTATTGCGGCGCTTTTTGCTTTGATACCAGTTGAAACAAAGATGCCAACCCCACTACCAATATAGCACCAATGGCATTCAACCAAAGAAAGGAAACCATTTTCTGTTGATAAATCAGAACTACTAATAATTCAGAAATAATAGCTGCATAAAAAACAGCATGGCCTCTGATGAATTTTAAGCCCAGTGCAACTAAAAATATCCCCAGTATAACACCATAAAAAAGAGAACCAAGTATATTTACCGCTTCAATAAGACTGTTACCAATATTTTGTGCGAACATGGCGATGATAATACAGAAGATTCCCCAGCCAAATGTGTACCACTGCGATATCTTATAATCTTTCAATTCAGTCTCCTTTTTCGAAAAGAATTTTTTATGAAAGTCAACAACGGTAACAGCCGCCAGCGAATTTAATGCCGCAGCTATACTTCCCCAGGAAGCCAGGAAAATGATGGCGATAATGAGCCCGATCAATCCTACCGGCAGATAATCCATCACAAACCGTAAAAAAATATAGTTATTGTCATTGGTATCCTGCCCCGGCAAAGCCTGTTGCAAAACAGTTTTATATTTAGCCCTTAATGCAACAGCCTCTTTTATATTGGCAGTAGTAAGAGCTGCGTCGTAGCGGGTTTCCAGTGATGTTAATGAATCTTTAAAAGGAGTTTCTTTAGCCACAATAACTTTGGCCTGGTCAAAATAAATGGGAGCTTTATTAAACTGGTAAAACGAAAATATCAGTATGCCCAACAACAAAATAAAAAACTGCATAGGTACTTTTACCAATCCATTCATCAGTAAACCAAGCCTGCTTTCCTTCATATCTTTCGCCGTAAGGTAGCGCCCCACCTGGCTGTGATCGGTTCCAAAATAACTGAGCGAAAGAAAAAATCCACCTATTAATCCACTCCAGATATTGTATTTATCCTGCCAGTCGAAACCCTTATCAGTAAACCCGGTTGTGATGATGTTCATTTTACCAAGTTCTCCACTTTTATGCAATGCCTCCGTAAAGCCAATTGCATCGGGTAATAACTTAACCGCTAAATATCCAACAATAAAAAGCGTTACAAACACAATGATCATCTGCAGCTTTTGAGTATGGGCCACCGCCTTGGCTCCACCACTCATCGTGTAGATGATAAGCAATCCGCCCATCACCAGGTTGGTGTAATAAATATTCCAGCCCATTAACGAACTTAAAACAATAGATGGCGCAAAAATGCTGATGCCTGTGCTTAAGCCTCTTGCCAGTAAAAAAAGAAAAGAAGTGAGTGTCCTGGTTTTAAGATCAAACCGGCTTTCTAAAAACTCGTAGGCGGTATAAACTTTTAGCCTGGTAAAAACCGGTACAAAAAATATACTGATGACGATCATTGCCAGCGGCAGGCCAAAATAGTATTGTACAAAGCGCATACCATCGCTGTAAGCCTGGCCGGGGCCGGTTAAAAAAGTGATGGCACTTGCCTGTGTACCCATAATGCTCAGCAATACCAGGTACCAGGGTAAAGAGCGGTTGTTTAAAAAATAACCTTCCAGATTTTTTGATGTACGGCTTTTATAGATGCCGTAAAAAACAATACCAGAAAGGGTTACACATAATATGATCCAGTCTAAACCACTCATAAGCCCCAAATCCGCCAGTTGGCGGAGCTTTTTAGCAGTACAATAATTTTAGTTCCTTTTATCTTTTGCATACCTGTAAATCTTATTTAAAGAACCTTGTAATAAAATAAAAAATAATTATCTGCGCAACTAAAAATAAGAATACAGCTACGTACCATTTGATCCAATATGATTTTTCGTTTCTCATTTTTTTATTGTGATTATTAAATAACAGTTGCTTGCATCATCATTCTCCAAAGTTCCCCCTTCAGGGGGCGGAGGGGGCTCTACTTTATATACTTCGCTCTGCTATTCGCAATTAAATTAGCAAACAACCGGTAAGCTCCCGGCACACCTGCAGGCAATTCTCTAAAGAAAACCAAACCGGTGTACACAAATCTTCCTTTACCATAATTTGCAATGATTAAACTGCCGTTCTGTTCATTTTCACCTGGGTCTTTCATGCTGAGGATCGCTCTATAAGCAGTATCCAATTTTTCTGCATGATAAATACTACGTTCCTGTATCCAGCCATCAAAATCTTTTTCAGTTATTTTATTTGGATAATTTAATGCCGGATGATTGGGCAATAAAAAATTGACCTTTGCTTCTTCATCCGTAATTCTGTTGCGGCTGATGAAAAAGGGATACGGCGATATTTTTGCCTTTACAGGTCCAATCTGGTTACTGGTATTGTATTGCACCAGCAATACACCACCCTCGTTTACATACTGCATCAGATCATCATACACATTGTTCATCCATTCGTTGGTATTGTATGCACGTACGCCGGTAACAATCGCATCAAACTGTTTTAGGTTAGCCGCTTTAATATCGCTTTCCTTAAGTGTTACTACTTTATAACCCATGGCTACTAAAGCTTCCGGAATTTTATCACCTGCACCTGGAATATAGCCAACATAATTTCCTTCGGTCTTCAGATCAATTTTTGAAAGCTTGGCCGTAGCATCATGAAAATAAACAATGGAAGGAATATGATCGTACTCAATATTCTTTTTATACTGTTGATAAATCCTGCCGCCATCATTTGCTTCTAATTTTATTTCCTCCACGTAATCTCCATCCACGCCCGTAAAGGAAAAAGTAGATGACTCATTGCCTGCTTTATTTTCTGCGCTGCTTTTAAACACAAATGGATTATTTGAGTTTTTAATCTTTGAAGTAGTTTGTTTGGTAACCTTATAATCGGATGCAACAGGCAGGTTAGATTTGGTACGAGTACCAATTTCCACCGGCTTATTGTTAATGGCCAGGAAAACATTACTGCTATAGTTCAGTTCCACCCTGGGCAAAATAGTTACGGGTTGATACAACTCCCCCTTTACCGGATCAGTAAATTTATAACGCACCGGCTTTGTAAACTTAAACTCCTTCCCTTCTATCAGCATACTAAACACAACACTAAAAGGGTCACTTTCACCCTTGCCAATCTGTTGCTGATCGGTTACATTAAAACTTCCTTTATCCATTGGGCTTTGCAGCCAGTAAGGTTGCGTAATTTTTGCTGTTGGCCTGATGAACATGGTATAACTCTGAACAGCGTTTGTGTTTTTCTTAAGCTGATCAAAGATCACATAGTCATCATTTAAATGTGCATCGGCGCTTAAAATGTTTGCACCGGAGCGGTTATTTACCACCATGTTTATTTTAAGGCTATCCCCCTGCACTGCATACTGGGTAGTGGTTGTAGCTTCCAAAAATAAACCACTGCAGTTTTGTATCAGATCTTTTAGAGCATTTAATTTCTGCTCACGCCAGTAATCATCAGAAACCGATTCAATCCTGCTGTATAATTTTACCAGCAATGGAATACTTTTTTCGGGGTGCTCTACAGAATATGACTTGATGATCTTGTCAACTGCATTTTCAATATTGTCTTCTTTTGCGAGCCTGCTTATTAATTGGCCGCCAAACAATAACCTGTCCCAACCTATATTTACCGCATCCATTAAATCATTAACGGGCGCCTCGCCTTTAATAGTTTTAAAATATTCAATTACGCTGCCCCTTTGTCCAGGTACACCAAATCCCTGGCTTTTATGCTGACTGCGGCTTGCGGCGGCAATCTCACCATAACTTTTCCCAAGTATCGGGTTATAATCCCCACACTCCATTTTAAATTGATTTTCACTTTGTGTGTTGGTGCTGCCAAAGTTAAACGTGTTCCAAAGCAAACGCTTTGCCTGCCAGACAGAAACATATTTTAATTGCTCAGGAAATTTTGTTGGGTCAGCAGCCGCATCGAAAGCCTCACCGGCCAATATTGCGGAGGCTGTATGATGACCATGCCCACCTTCGCCTGTTGTAGGGAATCTTGTTATAATCACATCAGGGCGAAATTTGCGTATCACCCAAACCACATCACCTAATATTTTATCATGCCCCCAAAACTTCATGGCTTCTTCGGGGCTTTTGCTAAAACCAAAATCAAATGCACGGCTAAAGAACTGCTCTGCACCATCAATGCGGCGGGCAGACAGTAGTTCCTGTGTACGTATCAAACCCAGGTCAACACCTTGTTCATCGCCAATTAAATTTTGTCCACCATCACCACGGGTTAAACTTAAATAACCGGTACGGTATAATTTCTCATTGGCCAAATAAGCCAGCAGGCGGGTGTTCTCATCGTCCGGATGAGCCGCCACATACAATACAGAACCAAGCACGTTCAGTTTTTTCAACTGCAATAAAATTTCAGCAGAGGTATATGACTTTGGAGTTTGAGCATTTGCGTCGCAAATGAAACCCACAAAGAATATAAGAAGAATTTGCTTGCGCAAATTGGGTTTGCCACTGAGGCACTGAAGCACAGAATTGATTTGCTTACGCAAATTTGAGTTTGCCACTGAGGCACGGAAACACTGAAATTTATTTTTCATATTTTAATATACTACTCTTTTAATTTGAAGTTTTGAACTGCGAAATTTAATACCAGACCTACTTTACTGCCTGATACTTTTAAATAATTAATTCCCTGTGCCAAATCCTCCTCAGCAATGCCGCCTTGCTTTGCTTTTACTTCTACAATCACTTTATCAAACACAACAAAGTCTGCGAAGAACTGATGTTATAAAATTGTTTGTTTATACAGTATCTGATATTCTTTTTCTCTGTAAAATAAATAATCATGCTCTTTCAACTCAAATTCCAAAGCATCTTTATAAACAATCTCCAGAAACCCAGGCCCTAAAATTTTATGTACTTCGATAGCAAGGCCAATAATTATATCTGTTTCCTCCTGCAAAGGATATTGATTAATATCTAACACCGGCATAAAAATATCTTTAAATTAATAAATCACATTTCAGTGTTTCCGTGCCTCAGTGGCAAACTTATTTGTTGCGAAGCAACAAACCCTAATTCCCCGTTAAAAATACAGCGTTGGCAATCAGCAGCTTCCCGTTCTCCCAAAAATTTCTAAATATAGGATCATCTGCAAAGAATACTACAGACCCACTACCCATGGGCATTACGCCCATCACTGTTCCATCTTTTATTTTTTCACGGGTTACACTGCCAACAAAACCAGCAGCCTGATTTTCTTTCTTGATAACACCCACATTCCATCCATCCTTCATAAATTCGTACATATCACTGTTCATCTTAAGAGAATAATAATTAGCGTTATAGCCAAATGCCAGCGGATGCGAATTATCCATCTCCACTTTATAAATGGCACCGGGTATATTATTTACAATACCATCACGTTCCCGGTTTTCGTAACGCTTTAAATTATTGTAGATGTCCTTACCATCTTTTTTATCATCCTTCTTTTCATCATCATCTGCCTTTTTTATTTTAAGGCCCCAGTCTGCTTTGGCAATCTGAGCGGCGGCATTTTCCAATGCTACGATCTTTCCTCCCTGCTGCACCCACATTTTAATTTCGGCAGCAGCATCTTTATCTTTTAAGAAGGGGAATGAGCCGTCGGGTAAAATAAGTACATCAATATTCTTCAATGCACTGCCATCTATTTCATCGGCATTCATCAGGCTAATCGGGTAGTTCAATTGCTGCTCAAATAAATGCCACAGCTCGCCTGCCGCATTGGGGCTAACGCCTTTACCTGTTGCTAATGCCACAACCGGCATTTTAAGCAAGTGTACTTTTTCGCTGCCAAAATCAAATCCGGTTTCCATAAAGCCGCCACCAACCGTTGTTACAGCGGCATTAAAAGTCTGCGCCATGTCTGCAAACTGTTGCAATTTATCTTCGTTACCTTTTCTTAATACAATCGTTGTCCCTTTTGCAAATGATTTACCAGCGTATGTAAATTCCTTCTCTGCAAAGCGCACTTTAAATTTTGCATGCAGCAACGCAGCTAAAAATTTTGCATCGGCAAAAGAATTATAATTAACCAGGTAGCCGTAAGCATTGGCAGGTACAACCGCATTTTTGTTTTGTACCACATAGTTACCGGCGACCAATTTCTCTTTTACAGCATAACTTTGTGTACCATATACAAACGGTAAACTCCATGCAGTAATATCGTACGTAACCGAATCGCTTAATTTTGACTTCGGCTCAAACAAAACTTTTATTAAGGAAGATTTAGGCTGATATGCCGACACAGATAAAGCATTTGCTGCATTAAAAACTTCTTCCTTACCGGTGAAATAATTGTACCCTTTAATTGCATTGGATGTTATACTGCCGTATTTTATTCCGTTGGCATCAAAAAAGCCACGCAATGCTTCACGTTTACCTGCATTGGCTTCTGTAACTACATAGGTTTTGTATTCGCCGGTTCCGTTTGTACTGGCTTCATCAAAATACTTTTTAAATTCAGTAATAAGTTTATCAGCATTTTGAGATGCAATTTCAACCGTACTCATGCTGGTGGTAAAATGATGGGCGATCCTGTCTTTCAACGTAAGCGTATCTCCATCGCTTATAACAACGCCAAGGCCGCCCCGGCCGTGGCCCGCCTGTTCGTACGTCATGCCGATAGCGCCATTGTAAGTTGGGTAAGTATCACCATAAGATGGATAAAACAGATCAAAAACTTCTTTGGTAAAATATAACCAGCCATTTGCATCAAAATATTTTGCATGATTTCTCCCAATAGTATATTGAAAATCGCGTTGCCATTTAGTGATCACTTCGTGAAAAGGCTCGGCAGCCGGCGCAAAAAAGTAAGGATTGTTATAATACTGCTCATGAAAATCGCAATGTATCTGTGGCATCCACTCATTATATTTTTTTATGCGTCCCTGTGTTTCAACCTGCGTTTGCCAGGCCCAGTCGCGGTTCAAGTCAAAATTATAATGGTTAACCCTGCCGCCGGGCCAGGGTTCGCTGTGCTCACGGGTATTAATATTGGCATTAAAGTTTTTTCCAACCATTTGGTTAAACCAGTTTACATACCGGTCCCTCCCATCGGGGTTTAAACAAGGGTCAATAATCACCAAGGTATTCTTTAACCAAGTTTTTGTTTGTGCATTGCTCGGACTTAGCAATTCATACAAAGCCTTCATCGACACTTCCGAAGAGCTGGCTTCGTTACCATGCACATTATAACTTAGCCATACAATTGCCGGTGCCGTGATATCGGCAGGTTTATCCTTCAGCATCCCGGTCAGCCGCAAATTGTTTTTACGTATCTCATCAATCCTCGCCATATTTTCGGGAGACGTAACAATAGCCAGCAACAGTTCCCTGCCTTCATTGGTTTCGCCGTATTTTTCCAGCTTCATCATTTGCGGCATGGCTGCAGCAGCCTGGTTAAAATAATTTACAATTTTATAGTGGGGCGTAAACCTGCTGCCAAGCTGGTAGCCCAAAAATTCATCCGGCGATTTTAACTGGGCAAATAATGCGTTGCTCACAAAAAGCAGGGTAACTGAGAATGCTCTTATGTTCATTGTATGATTTTGGTGCTTGAAAAATCAAATTTCAGCAAATACGGCTAATAAACCTGCCGAAATATTGGTGAAAATAAAGAAAGGGTTTCACTTATATCTTCCGTTTATCCATAAGATTAAATGAGTTAGTTTTTTACGCCATTTAAAATCCCCAATCGCCCATATATATGATCATAGATTAACCAACTATAATCAAACAGCGACCTACATAATCAAACAAAATGGATATCAAAACACACTTGCCTTGGTTCGGGGAACACAAAACAAGTACGTTATGTAAATTAATGGCTTTGAAATAAATAAACCGGCTTCGTTTTTTAGTCAATAACAGTTGCATAAATAAATTCAGGCGAACGACTTTCGCCGTTCACCTGTATACATTAACTGATTAACAATAATTAGAAAGACATATTCAACCTGGCAAAAACAAACCTGCCGTTAAATCCAAATTGAGATACATTCCTCGAAAATTCAAACTGGTTTGCATTACTCAGATCAATTGTAGTTGGCGCTCCATATCCACCGGCTATTAAAGGCCTGGCCGCAGTTTGTGTTTTCAAGTTTTTATCCGGATACAAATCAAAGAGGTTATTAGCTCCAATGGTTACCCTGAATTTTTTATTGATTTCATAACCAAGAGAAATGTCGGTTATTGTTCTGGCATCCCATCTAGGATGCTCTACTGCAATAAACTGACCGTTTATGGTAGCGCCTTCCTCAAAACCATCCGCATTTACATCAGCCGTGTTAGGATCGATAACCGAGCCAAAGAATGTTTGACGGATAAATAATTCGAATTTTCCTTTTGTTAAGGTATTCATTATGGAAAGTTTGGTCCTTGGTACTGCAGATTCCAGGTAAATACGGCTGGCTTCATTAAAGTAATTATTTAAGTTACCCGTTTTTACCAGGATATCGGACGCCTTAATATCACCGGTTTTACTTGTACGTGAAACCGTGCCGGCAATATCTGTCTTTAAACTAAAGTCGGTAAATTTAAATTTATTGGAGATTATAAAATCAATTCCTTTCGATTCAGTATTGATTGCATTGGTAAAGAATGTTGCTGAAGTTGCATTGGCCTGATCAAACAATTGCTGCAGGGTTAACTGATCTCCGGTTGGTGTACCACCTGGCCTCGCAAACTGGCCGGTGATGATAATTCTGTTTTTAATCTGTACCAGATAACCATCCACTGTGAAGGTTAAATTAGTACCCGGTACTTTATAAGTAAGACCTGCACTATAACTGTATGAATCTTCCTGCTTTAATTCCGGAATACCCAACAGCTTGGCCGCTTTTGATTCATTGGTAAACGTACCTACTTCAAAAGGCACGCCTCCCAAGAACTGCGTAGCCGTTGAGTTAAAGTATTTCTGTTGCAATGATGGTGCCCTGAAACCGCTTGCAACAGCTCCCCTGAAATTAAGGCCTTTGGCTATTTTTATACGGGTTGCAAATTTGTAATTTAAGGTGCTTCCAAAATCGGAATAATTTTCATAACGTAAAGCACCATTAACCAGCCAGCTTTTAGATGGATTCAATTCCACATCGGCATACAGCGCTACATTATTACGGCTTTTATTCAATGCGTTTTCGGGTCTGAAGCCAGGGAATACCTGTGCTCCACCCGGGCGAGCAGAACCGAAGAAATCGGTTGGTAATTGAGTTGCAGGTGTTGTAGCAGTTGCTGGCACTCCGTTAATGTCGTAACGCTCATAGGAATCCTGGGAGCCCTCTTTAATTTTATAATTATCTAACCGGAATTCAGCACCAAAGGCAAGGTTTAAACCTGCCAATACATCAAAGCCTTTTGATACATCGAGGTTAGCGGTATTCTGACTGAAACCTAAACTTCCTGCATTAAATGATTTGGGCGAATTATTGCCCAGTGTAGCATTCGAGGTGTTTTCGATGGTATATTTAAATTGATTATGACCAAAAGTATTACTGATGTCATAATTCCATCCACCCAATTTACCCCGTACACCTGCAGCAAATGAAACGTCGGTAATATCAGAGGCAATCTCAGGTAAAAATCCGTTTGGATATAATTGTGTAAGCGTTCTGTTTTGATTGGGCCTTCTGTAAAAACCTGCCGCATTACCCTTGCGGATTCCGTATCCACCAAAACTATAAAAAGTATGATTGTTATTTATAGGAATGCTTGCATTTACAAATAATTGGCCGCTTTTTAATTCGGATTGACCAATACGCATGTTAAAGTCCCTTCGTTCCAGGCCGCGGTATACCAGTTCGTTATCTGTAACATTAGCACCTACTGCTGTTTGCATGGTGCCGATGGTATTTGCATTTTGAATGCTTGTTTGTTGAGCAGCGGTTAGATAAGCAACCTGCGGGGCAAACTGCTTGATGTTGCTTAATATCTGCGCTGTGTTGGGTGTATTATTAATATTGCTGAACAAGGAGGTAATATTGGTTCCTCCGGCCAGTGCCCTGGCCTCTACAGCATTGTATATTGTGAACAAAGAACCGTTATAATCTGTCGCCCTTCTGGTATCATTACGGGTAGTAAAACTTCCGGTAAAGTTTATAGCCCCACCTTTTTTACCTATCCCAATTCCATAATTCAAATCTGCCTGCAGGGTTTCTCCATCGATACCTCCTCTAAAATCATTGGCTCCCCTGCTGGCATTGGCACCACCGTAAATGGCTGCGGTAAACTTATTAATATTCTTCTTCATCACCACGTTAATAACACCGGCAATGGCATCTGAGCCATATTGTGCAGAAGCACCATCCCTTAATACTTCAATTCTTTCAATGGCAAATGCAGGTATTGCATTTAAATCCGTTCCTACCGAACCGCGGCCAGGAGTACCATTTACATTTACTAATGAAGATGTATGTCTTCTTTTTCCATTCAACAAAACCAAAACCTGATCGGGCCCTAAACCTCTAAGCTGAGCCGGGTCAATATGATCGGTACCATCTGCTACCGTGGTTGTATTTGAAGTAAACGAAGGCGCTACATAATTTAATATCTGATTTAAATTAACCTGCGGAACTGATTTGGCCAATTCTCCAACATTTAATATATCAACAGGCACTGCGGTTTCTGTAGAAACTCTTTTCAAACTTCGGGAACCAATAACCTGCACACCCTGCAACGCATTGCCAGTTGCAAGTATTATATCGCCGTTAGCGGTTGCTCCTGCTTTTACAGTTACACTGATTTTCCCTTCGGATAAACCAGTATAAGTTACAATCAAAATATAGTTACCCGGCTGTAAGGTTAAAGTATAATTGCCAGATTCGTCTGTAACGACAGTATTGTTTTTCCCCTGTACGGAAACAGTGGCAGCCTGCAAGGGATTACCGTTTTCATGTTGAACAACACCTTTTACAGTACCTGTTTGTCCAAAGACAAAAACAGAACAGCATGTAGCAATAAAAAATACAAAAACCTGTTTGTGGATGGAGAAAATTTTTCGCATAATATTTATTTTAGTTCGGTATTTTATGAATGTACTGATTTTAAAGCAATAAAAAAGGCAAGTTGTAAACAAATCTGTTTAAACCCGATAGAAAATATGTAATGTTTTACTGAGTTTATTAGGTTCTGCAATACCCATGCTCAGGTTCCAGATGCGATAAACAAAGGATGGCATAAATTGTTGACTTTTAAATAAATAAACCAATGTTGTTTCGTGCGCAAACCTTAGCGCAGCTCATCCACTGCCATTTACGCCAAGGAAATCGTCAATCATTTTAAATCAATAGTCATTTAATGTAACTCAAACTTTTGTAAAAAAAGAAAAATACCCTTAATTACAAATCCAAAACCATCAACCCAAAACATTCTTCTTTAAAATTTGTTATTCTGTAAACAGAAGACTATGACAAATGAAATGAAGAAAAATTTCGATAATCACGTCACCCTAACAGTGGATGCACTAGACCAATTAAAAGAAAAAGGATACCAATACCTGCAGGTTCAGGGCTTCACGATGGATCATCACCCGGAGTATATTGAGCCTTATTACCTGATGTTGGTGCCGGTAAAATCTTTAACAGCCAATAATGCTACCATGGATGTTTATGAAGAAATATCCAGCGAAACCATCATCAATTGGGCAAAACGAAACGATGATGAAAGTCTGCATATTTTCCTGGCCAACACCAATTAATAAAGCGTAACCGCAAACACTAAACCAAAACATTCACCCCAAAAAACAAACAGGATGAAGAATATTATTATTGCCGGTGCCGGAAAAGGTATTGGGTTAAAAACCGCCGAATTATTACAAGGCCAAAATCAGCTCTTTACAATTGCAAGGAACAATACGCCCGAATTATCGGCTTTACCAACAACCTTCTACCAGTTAGACCTGGCAAAAGACAACCTTGATGCGTTAAATGATTTACCTGAAACAATTGACGGCCTTGTTTACTGTCCGGGCTCAATTAATTTAAAACCGTTTAACAGGTTAACTGCCCAGGATTTTTTAAACGACTTTAATCAGAACGTGTTGGGTGCAGTAAGCCTCGTACAAAAATTATTACCCAACTTAAAAAGAGCGGGAGGCGCAAGCATTGTTTTGTTTAGTACCGTTGCTGTAAAACTGGGGATGCCTTTTCATGCTTCGGTTGCTGCTTCAAAGGCAGCCGTGGAGGGCCTTGCAAAAAGCCTGGCTGCAGAACTTGCTTCGGCTAAAATAAGGGTGAACGTGATTGCCCCTTCGCTTACCGATACACCGCTTGCCGCAAACTTACTTAACAGCGAAGAAAAAAAAGAAGCCGCAGGTAAACGGCATCCGTTGCAACGGGTGGGTACTGCCGAAGAAATGGCGCAACTGGTTTCATTTTTATTAAGCGATAACAGTAGCTGGATTACCGGGCAGGTTATTGGGGTTGATGGCGGCATGGGAAGTTTAAGAACATAAAATGTTTCGCTGTTTCTAAAACAAACTTATTTTTTCTTCCCTTGCTCAAAACTTATCTTGCGTTCAATAATATTTAAGTTTGAACACAATTCATATTTACACCGATGGCTCATCCCGTGGCAACCCCGGCCCCGGCGGCTTTGGCGCAATACTGATGTATGGTAATCACCGCAAAGAAATGTCGAAAGGCTATCGCCATACCACTAATAACCGCATGGAATTGCTGGCCGTTATTACCGGCCTGGAAGCCATTACCAAAAAAGAATTACCGGTTGTGGTTTACAGCGATAGCCAATACGTGGTTAAAGCCATTGAAGAAGGCTGGCTGAAGAACTGGATGAAAACAAATTTTAAAGGTGGCAAAAAAAATAAAGACCTCTGGACACGTTACTACCATCTTACCCAAAAAATGAATGTAAAATTAAAATGGGTAAAGGGCCATGCTGATAACCCTTTTAATAACCGTTGCGATGAACTGGCTACCAGTGCCGCCGATGGAAAAGGGCTGGTTGCTGATGAAGGATATGAAGAGGCACAAGCTTCATTATAAAAAAACACCCGCCCTTCGACAGGTGTTTCTCAAAAAATATTTTATAAATTAAGCGGCAACTTCTTTCTTGCTGAAAGCAAAACGATTTACTAAAAAATAAGTTCCAAATAAAACAGTACTGTAAACCAGGTCAGCAACAATACCTGTCTTCAAAAAGGGTAAGCCTCCTGCTAAAGTGGCAAGGTAACCATTGAAATTCTGTGTGTATGTATGGTAAATGGGATTATCAAAAACAAAGAACGCTGAGTTTGACAGGAAGAAAAACAATAAAGATGAACCTATTGAATAACCTGTTACAGAAAGAACACTGATCTTTTTCATGCTGAAAGCAATAACTGTTATTAAAGCAAGTATGCCGTAACCAACCAGTTGCCCCCAACCCCAGAAACCCGGAGCAATATTAAATGCTTCAAACAAAACATCGCTCAGGAACATAGAGAGCAGCGGCAATGCAAAGGCCAGCCTTTTGTCTTTTATAACTGCACCTGCAAAAATTGCCATACCAATAATTGGACTAAAATTATGAGGATATAAAATCACCCTGCTTATTGCGGCAATAACTATCAATAAAGCGGCGATGATCAATGTAGATGTACTTTGCTTATTCATTTTAAATAATCTTTCCGCAAAAATAAGCAATAATATTTTTTTAACTGGCATTTATACAAAAGCAGTTGTCCTCATACTGTTAATTACCCTATTACCTATCTTTGAAATATGGCAGAGCATAATCTTACAGGCAGTACCGGCGAGGCTTTAGCAGCAACCTACCTTACAGAAAACGGATATAACATCCTGCACCGCAACTGGCGGCACTCCCGTTGGGAAGTGGATATTATCGCTGAAAAAGATACTATCCTGCATTTTGTGGAAGTAAAAACCCGCCGGACCGGCAAATTTGGCCACCCCGAAGAAAATGTAGATAAAAAGAAGATCCAAAACCTGATCAATGCCGCAGAAGAATATTTGTACCAGCATCCGCAATGGAAAAGAATTCAATTCGATATTCTCTCCATCACTATTTTAAAAGATGAACCGGTGGAGTATTTTTTAATAGAAGACGTGTATTTGTAATTAATGGATAATTGATAATGGAATAATGGATAATTTTTTTAACGCTATCATTTTACCCAATAGCAAACTCTCCGAAGATTTATGAACTGAATAAACTTAAGGAATTATCAATTATCCATTAATTAATTATCCATTAAGCCTTCAAGGCTTTCTGCATTTTCTCTACCAGCTTATAAGTTGCGGGGCAATATTGAATGTTTTGTTTGTGCACATGCATGTAATCAACCATCTTTTTCCTGGGCAGGTGCGGAAAGCCGGAACAATCAAGCGGGCGAATTTCGTAGATAGAACATTTATTATCTTTTAAATTCAAAAACTGGCAGGGTTGTTTTTTGTTTTGCCAGTCTTTTTCTTTTTTCTCATAAATTAACCATTTGTCGCTGAACTGTTGTGGCGTTTGCCCAAAATGAGTCGCAATTCTTTTTATATCAGCCTTGGTGTAAGTTGGCGTCATTGTTTTGCAGCAATTGGCGCAGGTAAGGCAATCAATTTCTTTCCAAACCTCCGGTTCAAGAGCTGCGGTAAGTTTATCTAACCCACGGGGAGGATTCTTTTCCACTTTAGTTAAAAAACTTTTCAGGCGTTTTTTATTGTGACGTACTTTTTGTTTAAACGAACGGAGATTAACTGGAAGCATATTGTATATTGATAACTATTAACGAAATTGAGGCTGCAAAATAGTGTATAATTTAATTTAATCATCATTGTTACCATAAACCCGTTACACATCCATGTGGGAACCTTATAAAAAAGGATTTAAAGCCTGGCTTCAATTAGAGAAATCGCTGGCCGAAAACTCTGTGGAAGCATACCTGCGTGATATTGCTAAGCTGACAGACTATTTACAACTAACCAATAAAATGGTAACGCCCCAGGAACTGGAACTAAAAGACCTGGAAAAATTTGTAAAATGGATCAGCGAACTGGGCATGACGGTTACTTCGCAATCGAGGATTATATCGGGACTGAGAAGTTTTTATGCTTACTGCTATATGGAGCAGATTGTAACCACAAACCCGACTACACTGTTAGAAACGCCCAAACAAAAAAGGGCCTTACCCGACACTTTAAGTTTTGAAGAAATTGAAAGCATTATTGCACAGATAGATCTGAGTAAACCGGAAGGCGGCCGCAACAAAGCCATCATTGAAACGCTTTACAGTTGTGGGTTACGGGTGAGTGAGCTGGTGAACCTGCGTATAAGTTGCCTGCACCTGGATATTGGTTTTGTAAGGGTAATTGGCAAGGGTGATAAAGAAAGATTAGTGCCCATCGGCAGTGATGCCATCAAATACATCAACCTGTATAAAAAAGAAATAAGGGTTCACATAAACATAAAACCCGGACAGGAAGATTTTCTTTTTTTAAATCGCCGCGGAAGTAAACTTACCCGTGTGATGATCTTTATTATGCTGAAAGAGCTGGCAAAAAAAGCCGGTATTGTAAAAAGTATTTCGCCACATACGTTTAGGCATTCGTTTGCTACGCATTTGGTAGAGGGCGGTGCAGATTTAAGAGCCGTGCAGGAAATGCTGGGCCACGAAAGCATTACCACCACCGAAATTTATACGCATTTAGACAGAGAGTATTTAAGAAATACGCTGCACCAGTTTCATCCGGCGTTTAAATAGCTGTCAGGCTTAGGTGTCAGGCCACTACGAGCACTTCAATTTTTAAAATCTGTTTGATATGCTAATGCTGCAATATAGCAAGGGTGTGCGTAGTGGTCAGACATCTATTTTTTTATGGTCAGACGAGGTCGTCAGACCATAAAAAACCGGCCAGTTGCTCCTTTCAATTGTATAAAAATTTTAGGTAGCAAACTTGACCGGCTTAGTTAACAACCATCACTATTGAATTATGAAAGAAGCTTTGGTTATTAATTTATTTTTGTTATCAATTATACCTACATAATAAACTCCGCCGCTCCACCTGCTGTCGGCTATTATTTTTTCTGTGTGCTCCTTTGTATCGGCACTTATTTGTTTTTGTAAAACGATACGCCCGGCTGCATCTATAATCTGAAGCTGGTAAAAGCCAGCCTGTTTTAGTTTTAAGGCAACGTTGAATGTAATGCCATGCTGCACAGGATTTGGGTAAACTTTTATGGCTCCGGTAAATTTATTTGCAATAATCCTTAAACTATCAGCAATGCTGCTTTTAACAGTAACGCCTTTAACGGTTGCTCCCATAACTGTTGTCATACTTGTGGTAACCAATCTTCCTACCACTCTACTTGAAAATGCAGTTACGGTAACTGTATCTAAGTTTTTAACTTTTTGCTTTTTAGTTGTTATTACCATTGCGCCATTTCTTCCTTCATAGCCAAATAATGCTGCTGCTGCAGGGCCTTGAAGAAGAGATACATCTTCAATATCATCGGTATTGCGATCCGTTGCTGGCATTATAATTCCATCTACTACATAAATGAGGTTATTGCTGGTGTCTATGGCAACAACACCCCCAACTATGATATTGGTTCCTCTACTAAGCTTGGCTCCTGATTGACTTCCCACCTGTATGCCACCTACTTTACCAGCCAATGCATTATTAATATCTGTTTGTCTTTTTTCTTTGGGTTCTTCTTTCCTCAGCAAAACCTCCCACTCCTTTTTTCTATCTTTAAAATCGCCGGCGGCAATTGTAAATTCATTGGCTTCGTAGCCGTCAGCAATTACTTTAATAAAATATTCTTCGTATTTTTTTATTCCCTTTAATTTGTAAACACCTTTTTTATCAGTTAAAACAGAATCGGGTATTGAATTTTTTGTAATTACAATGGTTGCTTTTTGAATGGCTTTGCCAGAGGTTTCATCTTTTACAGCTAAAACTGCTACATAGTTAAACTTATCTTCCGGTCCATAATAATCATCGGAATTTCTAAAAATGAGGAGCCCCCCCATAGCCATCTTTTCTAAAACTGAGTTCATTTTAGTTTGCATACCCAATGAAATTTCTGCTTCTGCAAAGCCTGCTCCGGAAATAATCAATATACTGTTAGGTTGTGCTTTAATGGAATATGCACCATTCGTATCTGCTGAAACACCTGTGTTTGCTCCTTTTATTCTAATGGACGCAAATGAAACAGGGTTGCCATCTTTGTCAGTTATTTTACCTGTTATAATCCGGCTGCCATTAATTTTCAATTCATCCACCACAATCATCTCTCCACGTAAATTCGCATTATTTACAGGCGTAAGTTCTGTAGCAGGTTTTGTGCAGCTTTGCGCTGCCGCATTGTTGCCTTTTGTAAAAAATATAAAAAATATTACCACATAATTCCAATACCAAAACAATCTTTTCTTTAGTTGCTCAGGCCGGCTGATGGCTCTGTCCAGCTGCTCGGGTAATGCCCTGCCACAAATATTTTCGTGGGTAAGGTTTGTAAAATAATTCAGCACCTGTATGTCTGTCATCGTACTAAAATCAATTACTTCCTTTGCACAGGCATTGCAGAAGCGACCTTGTTCAGTTGGCATCATCTGCTGCCAGTTTTCGTGGCATGGTTCGGGAATGGAGAGTTGGAGTTTCTGCATAATCAGTATTTAATTATACAGATGCAGTTTTAAAAAACATTACACAACCGCAGCAGAAATATTTTTGAGGAAACAAAAAAATGTTGTTGTTATTTACCTTCTAAAGCAACATCGGGCTGGCTAAAATTTGCTTTGTTGTTATAGTCGGTACTGGCTACCTTTTTACGGTAATTTTTAAAAAGACTGTGCCAGCGTAATTTAAGTACACCCAGCACACCCTCTTTAATAATACCTTTATTCATTTTGCTGGCGCCAAATTCACGGTCAATAAAAGTGATGGGTACTTCTGCAATTTTAAAGCCCAGTTTCCAGGCAGCAAATTTCATTTCTATCTGAAAAGCATAACCCACAAATTTAATACCATCCAGGTTTATAGCTTCCAGCACTTCTTTACGGTAACATACAAACCCTGCAGTAGGATCTTTTACCGGCATCCAGGTAATAAGGCGTGTGTAAAATGAAGCCCCTTTTGAAAGTATAATTCGGTCGGCAGGCCAGTTAGCTACAGCACCTCCCTTTACATAACGTGATCCCACAGCAACACCTGCCCCGCTTTTGCAGGCTGCATACAATCTTTCCAGGTCGTTGGGATTGTGCGAAAAATCGGCATCCATTTCAAAAATAAAATGATAACCTTTTTCAATGGCCCATTTAAAACCATAAATGTACGCTGTACCCAATCCTAACTTACCGGTTCGTTGCTCCAGAAATAATTGCCCCGGATACTTTGGTAATAATGTTTTAATAATTTCTGCTGTACCATCCGGGGAATTATCATCAATGATAAGTACATGGTACTGTTGCTGCAAATTCACAACTGCATCGATTATTTTCTCGATGTTTTCTTTTTCGTTAAAGGTTGGTATAATGACTAATTTTTCCAAAATGCTTGCGAGGGGGTAAACCCAAATTTACATTAATTACAGGATTGCCTTATCAACATATTTTCTACAGTGCTTATTTAATTGTTCTTTAACAGGGTGCTGTTCAGTATTTCAGTAAGTTTTTGCTTGGTGTGCAATGGAAAATCGCCCCGCATCATCCAGTCGTAGTATTGACGCTCTGCCTTTAAAACATCCCTTACTGGCCTGCCTTTATGTTTTCCAAAATTAAATATTTCTACTCCCTTGTCGTTAAAACCAAAGCGACGAGCATAGTCAACAATTTTGTCTTCGCCTATGACAGTTAAAATAGACTCTACAGAATCGCCCAGGTTTTTGTAGCGGTCTAACTGCGCCATTAATACCTCAATGGTTGCATCCACATCTGCTTCTGCACTGTGTGCGTTAACCAGTTCTTTTTGGCAAAAGAATTTGTAGGCGGCAGTTAACGTACGTGGCTCCATGGTATAAAATATGTGTTGCACATCAACCATTTTACGGGTACTTAAATCCACATCCATACCGGCACGCAGGAATTCTTCCATCAAAATAGGAATATCAAAACGATTGCTGTTGTAACCTCCCAGATCGCAGTTATCAATAAACATTTTTATTTCGTTGCCCGCCTGTTTAAAAGTGGGTGCATCTTTTACCATTTCATCGGTAATGCCATGTATGTCAATGGTCTCTTGCGGAATGGGCATTTGAGGATTGATCAGTTTTCGTTTTACCAGGCGGCTGCCATCGGGTAAAATTTTAATGATGGCAATTTCAACAATGCGGTCGGTTGAAAGGCTTACACCAGTTGTTTCAAGATCGATAAATGCGATTGCACGGGTTAAATTTAACATTAAGTAGTATTTAATTTGAGGTTAAAATATTGATTTTGAGATTAATTATATCTTTTTCGAGCTTATTTGGCAGCGCAATGTAATATAAATAGTATTTCTCCGTTTAAGTATGGTAAATTATCTTTGCAAAGATATTTCACTAAGAGCTAGTTTTAACCCCAAATGAACATAATGAAAAAAATATTTTTAATTGCTTTAGTTCTGATCGCATTTACTGCAATTTTAAGCAGTTGCACATCAAGCCGTAAAGGCACCTGTCCAATGGCCGAAGGTATCATTCATTAATCCCCTCATTGATGAATTGGATCGATCTAACCAGCATTCAGCAGCTTGCTGATACAAAAGAGTTGTCTAAAACCAGGCCCCAGGTAATTTTTAAACACAGCACCCGTTGTTCCATAAGCAGTATGGCTAAAAGCCGTCTGGAGAGAAGTGAACAGCCCGAAACCGGTGATTTTTACTTGCTCGACCTGATTAAATACCGTGCAATCTCTAATAAAATTGCCGAAGATTTTGCGGTTCCGCACGAATCGCCACAAGTGCTTGTAATAAAAAACACAGCCTGTGTTTACGAAGAAAGCCATAGCGGTATCCAGATGGAAGAAATTGCAGAACAAATGAACGCTTAACCTGCACTTCGCCTTTTCCAAAATTTTACAGCCTCGTACCAGATAACCGAGATAAATCCGATAAGAACGCTTATCGCCAGTTGTAGTGCAGTCAGCCTTTCAAATTTAAACAGATTGATTAGGGAAGTTAAAATTACAGTAAGGACACCAGCAACGTTAAGCCAACATGCTCACTTTGCTGTAAAGGCATTTTACCTTTTTCATTTAGGCTGTACCTTTCGTTTTAAAAATGACTTAAACATTCATTTTTCTTTTAAATAACTTCTATCATCATTGTTGTAAATTTACAAATAATAAACCGGGTACAGTCAATGATCACCATTCACAAACTACAACAGGAGAAAGACAGGTTTGAAGCGCTTTTTCAATATGCCTCCATGGGCATTGTGGTTGCCAATGCCAAAGCAGAAATTTTGTTGGTTAATAACTTTTTATTGAGCCAGTTTGGATATAGAAACCCCGAAGACTTAGTTGGAAAACCTATTGAGACCCTGATACCCATGCGATATCATCCAAAACATGTTCACCTGCGTGATCACTATATTAAAGATCCGCATCCCAGACCAATGGGATTGGGTAAGGATTTATTTGCAGTAAAAAAAGATGGAACAGAGTTTCCGGTTGAAGTAAGTTTAAGCAGCTATGTGATGGGTGAAGAAATTTTCACCATTGCATTTGTAAGTGATATTACGAAAAGGAAAGAATTTGAAAAGGCTATACATCTTCAGAAGGAGCAACTGGCCACTACTAATAAAAAAATAGAAGAACTGAATAATGAGCTTGAAGGTAAAGTAGCGTTAAGAACCCGGCAATTGCAGGATACACTGCTGCAATTGGAAGCATCCAGGGATGAATTGACCAGGGCGCTCAGCAAGGAGAAAGATTTAAGTGACCTGAAAAGCAGGTTTGTGTCCATGGCTTCGCATGAATTCCGTACACCACTAAGTACCATACTTTCGTCGGCATCGCTGGCAGGCAGATATGTGGATTCCAGCGAGCAGGAACAAAGAAATAAACACATTCAGCGCATCAAATCATCGGTAAGCAACCTTACCAGCCTGCTGAATGAATTTTTATCAATTGGGAAAATAGAAGATGGAAAAATAACCGCCAATAACGTTGATTTTAATATTAAAGAACTTATCAGTTTACTTTGCAGCGAGATGGAGGGTATTGCCAAAAGCGGTCAGCATTTCATATATGTGCATACCGGTGAGGAAATATTATTTTCAGATCCCGGACTGCTGCGCAATGTGATCACGAATCTTTTATCCAATGCCATAAAATTTTCGCCGGAAGGTAGTAGCTTAGAGGTTTGCAGCAATGTAACGCAAAGCAGCACTGTTGTAACTGTGCAAGATAATGGGATGGGAATTTCGGCCGAAGACCAGGAGCATTTATTTGAACGTTTTTTCAGAGGTGCCAACGTTACCAATATCCAGGGTACGGGTTTAGGCCTGCACATTGTAAGCAAATACATCGAGATTATGGATGGAGAAATTCAATTCGAAAGTCAATTGGAGCAAGGAACTAAATTTACAATAACTTTAAGGGATCAAAGAACCAAACCTTAATTCATTCACCATCATATGAAACACTTACTGCTGATTGAGGACAATAATGAACTGAGGGAGAATACTGCCGAAATTTTAGAGTTAGCCGGGTACAATGTACTTACAGCCGAAAACGGAAAAATAGGAGTTGAAATGGCTTTACTACAAAAGCCTGATCTGATTATATGCGATATTATGATGCCCGTACTGGATGGGTACGGCGTATTACACCTACTGAATAAAAATGCCGGGTTAACAGGCATTCCATTTATTTTTTTGACGGCTAAAGCAGAGAGAAGCGACTTTAGGAGAGGGATGGAAATGGGAGCCGATGATTATATTACCAAACCTTTCGACGATATTGAATTGCTGAATGCAGTGGAAAGCCGGCTTAAAAAAACGGAGCTGCTGGCGAAAAATTTTAATCCCGATGCTGATGGTATGCGGCAAATGCTGAATGAATTTACAGGGAAAGATCAATTGAAGGATCTTGCGGCGGATAGAAATATCAATCATTATAAAAAGAAACAGTCGATATATACAGAAGGGAATCATCCCAACAGGTTATACTATGTGGAAAAAGGAAAGGTAAAAACCTGCAAGACAAATGATGCCGGTAAAGAACTAACCATCGGGCTTTTTAACGAAGGTGATTTTTTTGGCTACAATGCTTTGCTGGAAGAAACAGTTTATAAAGAAACTGCCGAAGCCATTGAAGACAGCGACGTAGCCATTATCCCGAAAGAAGATTTTGAAAACCTGTTGCACAGCAGCAGGGAAGTAACACATAAGTTTATTAAACTACTGGCTAATAATGTTACTGAAAAGGAAAACCAGTTACTGGGACTTGCCTACAACTCGTTGCGCAAACGGGTTGCTGATGCCCTGCTTGCTTTACAGGCGAAATATAAAAAGGAATCGCAGGATAAGTTTTCGATGCATATCAGCCGGGAAGACCTTGCCAATATTGCCGGCACTGCAACCGAATCGCTCATCCGCACGCTTAGCGACTTTAAAAGCGAAAACCTGATAGAGATAAAAGACGGGAACATCATCATCACCAATGAAAAAAAACTGGCGAACATGTTAAACTAAGTTTACAGCGTAGTTGATACGTATTTGTTAAATTCGTTTTTCAGCTTATTAAAATCTTTTTCAAAATACTCCATTTCGTTTCTCAGTTTTTCCTGGCGCTTGGTTAATTTAATGTCTACAGCATTTTCAACAGCATCATTTATACTTTGTTCCTGCTTATTGATATCGTGCCGCAGCTCATCAATATATTCATCTTTTAAAATAAATTTATTTTGAAACTGCTCGGCAAGCGCCAGAAAATTTTTATCTGCACTGTTATCAAGCACTTCGGACAGGCGGGTTTTCAAAAACGAATTTTCCTGTTTAAAAAAATCGAGCAAGCGACGCCACGTTTTATTTTCATGGTGAAACTGATCAGGCTTAGATAATTTAATGGGCTCCATATTATACACAGTTCTATCGTCTTTATTAATTAAACATGCTTGCAACAAACTTATATTCATTCCCGGTTGCGGATTAGGATATTCATCATTTCAAAACCTGAGGTTCGTCAGGTTTGGCACAGCAACCTTGCACTTCCCTTTTAGCAACATCCATTTTAGGACTTACGTATGGAATACCAAGACCCATACCTCTTAAGATGAGTAAACAAGCCATCAACGTCATCATATACGGGTACAGCCTGCGTATTTTTTGCCTAAAAGAAACACCGATATAATTTCCGAAAAAAGCAATGCTCCACATGATGGGTAATGTACCCAGGCCAAAAGCAGCCATAAATAACATGCTGCTGCCCACATCGTCTGCTGCAATGGCCCCCGCTGTTGCCAAATATACAAGGCCACAGGGCAATAAACCGTTGAGCAGACCTATCACAAAAAGCGAGGAATTATTTTTTTGCTTGAACAGAAGCCCCAACTGCATCCTGATTCTTGTGAAGAAAGCAGTTGAATAACCCGACGCCGCATTTTGTATTTTGTATTTTTTGGGCATGATGATAAAAAACAGGATCAATACACCCGTACCAATGGAAAGCCACTGCTGAAAATTAAATAACGCCGCGGTTTGGCCGATTAAACCAAATATTAACCCAAAGACGGTGTACGTTACAATGCGGCCGGCATTATAAATGAAGGCTCCGAAAAATTTTGCTGCAAAACTATCATTACTTAGTGGTAGCGCCAATGCCAGCGGCCCACACATACCCACGCAGTGAAAGCTGCCCACAATACCAATCGTAAAAGCAACAAAAAACAACTGTAACATTTATATAATTATTTTCTTTTCAAAATAATAAGTAACTCCCCCATCCTGCCAGCTTAAATGCAGTTCGTATAATCCCTTGTTACCTGCCGGGATCTGCATTTGCAGCGGCTCGTCCTTAATCGTAAAATTCTTTTTCATGTCCTTTTTTTCATCCGACGGGCAATACAATACCGCTTCGCCAGCCAGTTGCTTACCAGCAAAATCTTTAGGGAACTGAATTGTTAACGCATTGTCCTTAATGCTGTATTCAACCGGTGCCGATAATGCCGATACCCGCTTTACCTCATCAATTTTTTCCTGGTATTTTAACTCTTTGGCATAATAGTCTGTAGTTACCAGGTCGGCATTTTGAGTAGATGCTTTATATACCATAAACACAATCCCTAAAACAAAAACGATATAGATAATCAATATTTTTCTTCCCCAGTTCATCTTAAATGGTTTTAGTTATACACTTCGGGGCCAATGAATTTAGCCTTGATGGTTTTCACTTTTTTATTTCCTTCATACAGGCCGATCTTCACTTCGGTCTTCCAGTTTTTTATATCCTTCTTATTTAATTTTACAAAAAACTGCAGGTGCGAATAATCTTCTTTTTTTACTTTCAATCCACCACTTCCAACTAATTCTATTTCGCCCGGCAGGTTTTCCAGCTTAAGGCTAAAGTCGATATCCTTGTGCGTTTTATTGGCCAATTTTAAATTGTACAGGTTACTTAAACGCCCGTCTGGCAGGGTTGTGTAGGTCATGCCAGATGTTCGCATTAAGGTTACATCCAGATCGCTGCGGCTTGCCAGTAAAAACACCAGTAACGAAAGTAGCAGCATCAAAACAGCAGAATATGCTTTTATTCTCCTGTTCAGTTTTAGTTTTACTCCATTGGTAATACTGTTTTCAGATGCATAACGGATTAGCCCTACTGGTTTATCCACTTTTATCATGATGTCGTCGCAGGCATCAATGCAGGCTGTACAATTAATACACTCCAGTTGTGTACCGTTACGAATATCGATACCGGTAGGACAAACCCTTACACATGCAAAGCAATCAATACAATCGCCCTGTTTTGTATAGGCTTCAAATTTTGCGGCAATGCTTTTGCAGGCCCCATCTTCTTTACAGTCGGTGCATTTGCAATCATGGTCATCGGCTTTTTTAAGCTTTCCTCTTGGCTCACCACGTTTATGATCATAAGCCACAACAATGGAATTTTTATCGAGTAATACGCCCTGCAGCCTGCCGTATGGGCAAACCACAATACAAACCTGTTCTCTAAACCACCAGTAAACAAAAAAGAAAATTGTTGTAAATACCAATAATGAAACCAATGTACCGGTGTGTGCCCCGGGATTTTTTATATCCCCAATCAACTCATCCATGCCTATGATGTAGGCCAGAAAAAAATTAGCTATCAGAAAAGAAATAGCGAAAAACGCAATGAACTTAACTGTTCTCTTCCTGATCTTCTCAGCATTCCAAGGCATATTCCTCAATAGTTTTTGCCTGGCAAAATCACCGTCGATCCAATATTCAATTTTACGAAAAACCATTTCCATAAAAATGGTTTGCGGACAGGCCCAGCCACAAAATACCCGGCCAAATACCACCGTAAACAGAATTATAAAAACCATGAATGTTAAAAACCCGATAGCGAAAATGAAAAAATCCTGCGGCCAGAAAGTGATACCGAAAAAGATAAACTTACGCTCCAGTATATTGAACATGAATAACGGAGTGCCATTCAGCTTAATAAAAGGAAGCGTAAAAAAAACCACCAGGTAAAAAATAGTGAACCAGGTTCTTAAATTGAATAATTTACCTTTTGGTTTTTTAGGATTAATAAAGTTCCTGTGCCCATCACTTGTAATGGTGGCTACAGAATCCCTGAAAGATTCCTGTTGAGTAATGTCAATAGTTTCTGTCATTTGTTACTTTTTAATGGCTGCAACCGTGTCCGCCTTTGCAACCTTACCCGAATCGGGTTTTAAAACCCTAACTGAATCTGCTGCCACTGGTTCGTCCACAAATATTTCTCCCTGTGGCGCTTTTGATACCGCGGGTTTGGTTCCTTTAAGTGACTTAACATAACTGGCAAGGAAACTCATTTCCTTTTCAGAAAACGTACTGCTCCAGGATTGCATTCCCTTATCGACGTATCCGACTTTAATAGTGTGGTAAATGTCGTTTAATGAGCCTTTATGCAGCCAGTAATCATCCGTTAAATTAGGGCCCACATTGCCTCCCCCATCTTTTAAATGGCAGGCAACACAGTTTGTTTCAAATAAACCTTGGCCCGCTTTAATACCATCCGCATCTGCCAACGGCACATGGTTTTCATCAATTTTGTCTTTATTACCGGCTTCATATATTTCTTTCTCAATTTTTGCTTTTTCCATTTCGGCAATATATTCCTGGGTTGGATTTAACCCAATACCCAATACATGAAAGTTAAGCAGGTAAACAAATGCAACGCCAATGGTTATGTAAAAACCATACTTCCACCAAGGCGGTAATGAATTGTCAAGTTCCCTTATACCATCGTAATCATGATCCAGCATTACATCTGCTTCTTTTTCTACCGGTACGGCTTTTGTAAATATTTTTTTATCAAGGCCGCTCCACCAGCTTAATGCCTGCGATTTGGCTTTTGCGGCCTTACTTACTTCAGGCAACAATTCGGTGTACATCCTGCGAATGGAGAAAGCCAGAAAAAGAATCACCAGCACTTCTATTGCCAAAACTGTCAGAAATGAATAATACATGTTTGCCGACAGTCCCCCGTAATTGGGTATTTCTTTTACAGCTACAGTAACAGCGTCCTGCGCAAATGCCCCGGGCGATTGCAGAAAAAATCCTGCAAGTAAAATAACGCTCAAAACATTTTTTGTCATTTTACTTTTATCAAGCAGTTGCCTTCCCAATGCTGTTAAAATATGCCCCATGCCCCATATAACAAAAGCCAGCACCACAATCATTATCATTAAAAGTGTTGCAAGTTGGTTAGTGCCGCTGTGTACTTCCTGCGACGCAGGTGCTTTTGTTTGAGCGGTTATTGTTAATGCAGCAAAAAAAGAAAGTATGGTTAATGCTGTTTTATATTTTACAGATTGTAAGAATCGCATACGATATATTTTATAAAGTTGAGTTAGTTGATTCGTCATTTTCCAACGGAAGATTTGATAAAGCCTCTACCCTTTCCTTACCCATTTTCTTTACCATTACCAGCAGCACAATAAAAAATATAAGGAAGATGAAAAGGGATATTATCGGGTATACATCTACCCCTTGAATGGTTTCGGCGTATTGCTTGATGAATTTATACATGGCTTATTTATTTGTTGTTGGTGTTTTACTGTTGCTGATATCTTTTCCTAAACGCTGTATGTAAGCAATCAGGGCAATTACTTCACGGTTGGCAGGCACTTCAATTCCTTCAATCTTCAAATTAAGCCGTACACTGTTTGCCTGCATCATCAGTTCCTGATTGGCAACCTTATCATATCCTTTATCATACGGCACACCCAGCGACCTCATAGCATTTATTTTTGCAGCGGTTGATCCGGTGTCTATCCCTTGTTCAATCAGGAATGGATATGCTGGCATGACAGATCCCTCACTCATTGAAGAAGGCTCTCTGAAATGCCGGAAATGCCATCCGTCAGATTTTTTCAGGTTACCGGTTCCTTCCCTTGCCAGGTCGGGCCCGGTACGTTTACTACCCCACTGAAACGGTTTATCATAAATAAATTCTCCTGCTTTTGAATACTCGCCGTAACGTTCGGTTTCGCTTCGGAAAGGCCTTATCATTTGTGAGTGGCATACGTAACAGCCTTCTCTCACATAAATATCCCGGCCCTGTAACTCAAGCGGTGTGTAAGGTTTAACGCTGCTGATGGTTGGTACGTTTGATTTGATCATGAATGTTGGAACGAGTTCAATAAGTCCTCCTATCAGTATAACCACTAAACTTAAAAGCATGAACTGAATTGGTTTCCTTTCAATTACCCGGTGCCAATGATCACCAGCGTGTTTAACGTATTCTTTAACCATGGGTGCTGCTTCCGCCTCTTCGTTGGCAACCAGCTTACCACTTTTAACTGTTTTATAAATATTGTAGAACATGATAAGCACACCGGTCAGGTACATGGTACCACCCAGTGAACGCAGGGCGTAAAACGGTTTCATGTAGGTAACCGTTTCCAGAAAAGTATATTTTAACTGCCCCGCTGCGGTGAACTGCTTCCACATCAAACTTTGCTGAATACCGGCCCAATACATTGGAATGGCCCAGAATAAGATGCCTAGTGTAGCCAGCCAGAAATGATTGCTGGCTAATTTTTTTGAGTAGAGTTCAGTTTTAAAAATGCGTGGAATCAGCCAGTACAAAACACCAAAGGTCAGCATGCCGTTCCAGCCCAAAGCTCCTACATGCACGTGTGCAACAATCCAATCGGTATAATGCGAAATAGCACTTACACTTTTTAAAGAAAGCATCGGCCCTTCAAAAGTTGCCATACCATAAGCAGTAACAGCTACCACCATAAATTTTAAAATAACATCATCCCTCACCCGGTCCCAGGCGCCACGTAAGGTTAACAGCCCGTTGATCATACCACCCCAGCTTGGAAAGATGAGCATGAATGAGAAAACAATTCCCAGCGATTGTGCCCAGTTTGGTAATGCAGTATATAAAAGGTGATGCGGACCAGCCCAGATGTATAAAAATATCAACGACCAGAAGTGAATGATAGAAAGCCGATAGGAATAAACAGGACGATTGGCCGCTTTTGGTAAAAAGTAATACATTAAACCGAGGTAAGGTGTGGTTAAAAAGAAGGCAACCGCATTGTGGCCATACCACCATTGTACCAGGGCATCCTGTACACCTGAATACCAGCTATAACTGTGCAGAAAAGAATAAGGCAACTGGCCCGAACGTACAATATGCAGCACTGCAACCGTTACAAAAGTGGCTATGTAAAACCAGATGGCAACGTACAGATGTTTTTCTCTTCTTTTGATGATGGTACCAAACATGTTCCAGCCAAATACAACCCAAATAATAGTGATAGCAACATCTATCGGCCAGATGAGCTCTGCATATTCAGCTCCCTGGGTTAACCCCAGTGGTAATGAAACGGCTGCAGCTACAATGATCAGTTGCCATCCCCAGAAATGTATTTTACTGAGTGTATCGCTGAACATTCTTGCTTTACACAACCTTTGCAGCGAATAATAAACCCCCATAAAAATACCATTACCCACAAAGGCAAAAATCACCGCATTGGTGTGTAGTGGACGAAGCCGGCCAAAGGAGCCATACTGGGTAAAATTCAATTGTGGAAAAACGAGTTCCAGGGCTATGTACAAGCCCGCCAGCATGCCAACAGCGCCCCACAGGATGGTGGCAAATGCAAAATTTTTAACTGTCCGGTTATCGTAATAAAATTTTTCTACCTGCATGGGTTATTTAGTTTGGTTTATGGTTTTAGGAATTGTCGTTTCATTAGGTTTTTTTATTTCATCGTCGAATAACATTCTGATAGAGGGGGTATAGTCATCATCAAACTGGCCCTTGTTAACGCTCCATAAAAAAGCCGCTAAAAAACCGCCTGCTACCAGGATACTGATACCGATTAATACAAATAATGCGCTCAAGGGAGTTGATTTAACGTGAGTTACAAAATTACCGGCAGCAGTTGCTTTTGCGGGTGACGGGTATCAAAGCAGTGTATGATTTTAATCATGCGGGAGCTAACGGTTGCTTTTAAAGGCCCTTTTTACGGGCGACCAACGAAGAGCATAAACTCACAAACAGCACAATACTGATGCTGCTTGCCGGCATAAGAATGGCGGCAATCATGGGCGAAAGAATGCCCTGCACTGCAAAGGACAATCCAACTATATTGTATAAAATGGAAAGGATAAAACTGGCAAGCACAATGTTTTTACCAGCTTTTGCATAGCTGATAAACCTGCCAAGTAACGATACTTTACTTCCATCCAAAATGGCATCGCTTGCAGGGGAAAACTGTGCGGAATTGTCGGAAACAGCAAACCCAACCTGGCTCTGCATTAATGCACCAGCATCATTCAATCCATCACCCAGCATGAGTACATTGCTGCCGGAATGCTGCAGGCCTTTAATAAAATCAAGTTTTTGCTGAGGTGATTGATTAAACTGAAGCTGCGTTGCCGGGCCGAATATTTTACCAAGATTTGCCCTTTCAGAATCATTATCGCCGGATAAAACATACAGGCTGTTAACCTGCCGCTTTACATCTGGTATCATTTCGGAAACACCGTACCTGTACTGGTTTTGAACGCTAAACTTACCTACATGGGTCTTATCTATCAGCACATGAATGGAAGTGCCTGTATCCTGCGAAACAGCCTCATTGCCGGCATAGATAAACCCCGACGAACCCATTTTCACCGGTATATTTTCCACAACAGCATCCAGACCTTTGCCGGTATATTCTTTAAAATGGTTAACCGTTAACAGTTTGTTTCCATCGCCGTTTATGGATGCAGCAATTATCTTACTCAGCGGATGAGAAGATTGCCGGGCAACACTTTTTACCATGCTCAGTTCTCTGCCCGAAAGCACTGCGCCTTCGTAACTTACCCTCGTAGTATTGCTTTGGGTAATGGTACCTGTTTTATCAAATACAACTGCATTGATCTTTGCAAGTGCTTCAATTACAGCAGCATTTTTCAGGTAAAGTTTGTTGCGGCCAAATATGCGTAGCATGTTGCCATAGGTAAATGTTGCGGAAAGCAAGAGTGAACAGGGGCATGCAACAATTAAAACTGCGGTAACTGCCGGCAAAATTTTAGCCGTATCAACAAGCGACCAGAAAATTAATGTAGCAAGTGCAATGGATAATAACACATAAGTAAAATACCGGCTCCAGGGATGAATGAATGATTTCTCTTCATTTTTTTTGCTGCTGAAAATATCATTGTTCCAAAGCTGGGTAATATAACTTTGTGATGCTTCTTTAATAATTTCGAGTTCTATCGCACTGCCAACCTGTTTACCACCGGCATAAATCAATTCTCCTTTTTTCTTTTCTACAGCCGCGTTTTCGCCACTTACAAAACTGTAATCAATATTGGCAGTACCCTTCATCAGTATGGCGTCTGCCGGTATCATTTCTTCGTTGCGGATAATAATTCGGTTGGATTTTTGCAATTGCGTAACGGGTATATTTTTCTCTACACCGTTTTCAATTACTGTAACTCCCAGCGGGAAATAAGAACGGTAATCACGGTCGAATGAAAATGAATCGTAGGTTTTATTTTGAAACCAGCGCCCGATCAGCATAAAGAAAACAATACCGCTGCCAGAATCGAGATAACCGGCACCATGGCCACCAATGATCTCGTAATAACTTCTTGCAAAAGTCACCACAATGGCCAGCGCAATGGGTGCATCAATATTCAGGTATTGCTGCCGCAGGCTTTTCCAGGCCGAAATAAAAATATCTGCAGCGCTGAAAAATAAAACCGGCAGAGACAATCCAAAAATAAGCAAACTGAATGTTTGCTTAAGCCCGGATTCTTCAATATTACCTGATGAAAAATATTCCGGAAAACTCAGCATCATAATATTGGAGAAGCAAAATCCTGCAACACCAATCTTATAAATTTGCCTGCGGCTGAATGACGAAACTTTCTTTACTGAACTGTCTTTTAAACTGATATACGGTTCATACCCGATGAAGGCGAGTAATTCAACCACTTTACGCAGGGTTGTTTCCTGCGGATTGTAAATAATAAAGACTTCTTTCTTTTGAAAATTAACCTGCGACTGTTTTACACCAGGTTGAATACGATGCAGGTTTTCGAGCAGGTAAATACAGGATGAGCAATGCATCTGCGGAACAGCAAATGTAACATTAACCTGTTCGCCACTTTGAAACTGGATCAGCTTGCGCAGGGTTGCATCATCATCCAGGTAGGCAAAACGTTCAGATACAAATTTGCCCTTTGCTTTTAACCCGGGCGTTTTATCAAAGTCATAATAATTGCACAGGTTATTTTCGTTCAGTAAAAGATAAACCTGTTTACAGCCCTGGCAGCAAAAGTGATTTTCTTCAACCGAAATAGACGTATCATCGCATACATCGCCGCAATGGAAACAGATAACTGATATGGGTTTTGCTATATTGATACACTAATCTTTATAAAATAAAAAAGCCGCCGCACTGGAAAGAGCAGCGGGAGTAATTAAACAGAAACTACTGAACACTTTTGGTAGAACAGGTGTTCAATCCTAAAATTTTATATAGCGGACAAAATGAAATAAGACCGGTTATTAATGGAACAATCGCCAACAAGCCCCACCAGCTTTTAAAATAAAAACCTACGGCTGCTATAATAACTGCCAGGGTAAATCTTACCAGCTTATCTGTGTTTCCAACATTGCATTTCATAATCGTTGATTTAATTACTCAAAAGTTGGAAAAAAAAAAGCCCTATTCAATGATGGGCATCAAAGCAAAATATGATTTTTGTCATAGATGGTAAAGGCGGAAAATAAACAAGTAGAAAGATTACTTTTTTTCGAAGAGCCATTTAAAAGGCCTCATTTTCTCTTTTACAGGCGTTAGATTGTACTTTATAATCGTATTGTTCTGGATATATGTTACGGCTTTATCTATATCATCAGTAAAGAAAAATAATTTGGGGTCATCTGGAGAAATGGTGCCTGCTGTTTTCATCACATCAACATGTGCAATAATGTTTTTATGAAATTCTTTGTCCATAATAACCACCGGAAAATCGCTCACCATTTTTGTTTGTATCAGCGTAATGGCTTCAAAATATTCATCCAGCGTGCCAAAGCCACCAGGCATTACCACAAAAGCGTAGGAATATTTAGAGAGTAATGTTTTACGTACAAAGAAGTATTTAATGCTAACCCATGTATCCATGTAAGGATTGGGCGATTGCTCATGTGGCAATTCAATATTACATCCTACACTCCTTCCCCCTGCTTCCCTGGCACCACGGTTTGCAGCTTCCATAATACCAGGGCCGCCACCTGTCATAATAGTAAAGCCCAGTTGGGCAATTTTACCCGACAATGCACGTGCCATTTCATAATCGGGATGGCCTTCTTTAAAACGGGCAGATCCAAAAACGGTAACGCAAGGCCCAACAAAATGCAGTGTGCGGAATCCTTTAATAAATTCCAGCAACACTTTTACGGTAAACTTAAATTCCTTCCAACGGCTTTGAGGGCCTTCCAGAAATTTTATTTCAGCTTTTATTGCAGCTTTTGCTTCCGCTTTTACTTCCGCTTTTATTTGATCGTTCATCCTGCTTATTAATTATCCCAAACTTAGCTTTTTTTAACTAAACGGGGCTTTTTTGAAGTTATACGGGGCTAGTTGGGAGTTGGGACATACTACTTAAATTGAAACTGACATGACTTTGCCCACACTACCCCACGCTATTTTTAGCATCCCGCTTTTTGCGGGACAGGGCACACAAGCCCGAAACACAAAGCGAATCCTGATAACTACACGCACAAAGAGCGAAAAATGCCAGCGCACAGCCCATTTACCCCCGGCTGACTAATATCTATCAACATTTTGTTGAAAACTTCAGCAACAAATCTTTGTTCAACAGGGCGATAGTTTATAAATTTTACAAATTATGTCAAAATACAAACGTTCAAAATGGAGAGTTTAGGCAACACAATTCGAAAACCTAGAGAGGACAAGGAACTGCCTTTGCGGACAGTTGCTGCTTTCCTTGACATTGACCAGGCAATACTTAGCAAAATTGAAAGAGGGCAACGCAAACCGACAAGGGAACAAGTGGTGAAACTTGCCGAGTATTTTAAAGTAAAAGAAAATGATTTGCTGGTAGCCTGGCTTAGCGACAAATTGGTTTATGACGTGGAAGACGAAGAAATGGCTTTGAAGGCTTTGCAATTAGCAGAGGAAAGGGTTATGTTTATTACGAAAAACAAGAAGAAGAAATGAAGCAGGCACAAATACAGGATTTATTTAAGCAATTTGAAAACATCTGCTATATCTATAACGAAGTAGAGTGCTGGAGTGCCAGAGAACTACAAAAGCTATTAGGTTATAGCAAATGGGAGAATTTTGAAAAAGTTATTGAAAAGGCAAAACAATCCTGTGCTAATGCTGGTGAGCAGGTTGGCCATCACTTTCCTGACGTCGGGAAAGTGATAGATGCCGGTAAAGGCGCAAAGCATGAAATAAATGATATTTTACTAACCCGGTATGCCTGCTACTTAATTGCTCAAAATGGCGATAGCAGGAAAGAAGAAATTTCATTTGCACAAAATTATTTTGCGGAACACACAGGAAGGGCAGAATTAGTAGAACAGAGGCTGCTTGAATATGAACGGGTAAAAGCAAGGGAAAAACTCAGCCATACGGAAAAGTAGCTTTCGGGTGTATTGTATGAGCGTGGGGTAGATGGTCAGGGCTTTGCCATTATCAGAAGTAAAGGCGACCAGGCATTATTTCGTATTTCTACAATACAGTTGAAGAAAAAAATGGGTGTGCCAGATACCCGCCCAGTGGCCGATTTTCTACCAACCATCAGCATAAAAGCAAAAGACCTGGCGGCAGAAAAAGTATTCCGGTATGCCGGAGGTTTTACAGACTTCTTCCCTGCCGAAGATAATTATCCTGCACAGTCAGCACTTTTGAAGAAAATAACCAACCTTGATTGCTTTGGGTCTCCCTCCCTTGGGGCGACGGAAGGGGGGCTTTTTCAGCGGCAAATAAAAACTTCGTTGGGCAATACGCTGAAAGTATTAAAGCCATTAGTTGTTATTGATGAAGGACACAGAGCTTATGGAGAAAATGCAAGAAACACTGTAATATCATTCCCCAATTATGCAAAAGCAATATCGGTTACAGTTGTTGTGTTGATTGTTTTTGTAAGTGCCTGCCGTTCGCAAATATCGGCAGGTGTAACAAAAGATTTAGCTACCGGACTTTCAGCCTCCTATACCAACATGAAGCCCGAAAAGGTTTTTCTGATAATGAACAAGGAAGTTTTAAACCATACCGACATCCCGATTGGCGAAAGCTTTTTATTGGTAAATGATGGCATTAAAGGCATACAGGTAAAAAACGGAAAAGTAACCGTAGGATGCGTTTTACTAATAACAGACAGCAAAGGCAAAATATTACTCAACGAAAAGGATTTATTTGCAGGCCACGATACATTTGAAGAAAAAAATGCCCGCATGCTCAAGTGTACCGTAAGCACCGGTGAGCCAATGAAATGGGAAGAAAAATACAAGGTGACCGTAATTTTCTGGGATAAAAACGGAAAAGGCAGAATTGAAAACAAAGTAACCATAAGGATAATAGATTTGCCATAAATAATTAATGCAGCAGGCTTTTTGTATTTGCGGTTGGCCACCACCCTTTTCTCCTTATTTTATTTTATCTTGGGCATAAACAAAAACTACCATAACTGCCAGCTTTCAATGCCCATGATAAAAAATTTATTACTATCGCTGTTCTCACTTTACTGTGGTAGATTTTCTTTATCGGCACAAAACCCTCCCAACATCATCCTTATCATTACCGATGACCTGGGGCACAACGACCTGGCCAGCTACGGAAATTATCATGTGCATACTCCTAATATAGATGCACTGGGCATTAAGGGAGTTCGCTTTACACAGGCGTATGTAACATCGCCCATTTGTGCGCCCTCACGCATGGGCATTATCACAGGCCGCTACCAGCAAAGGTTTGGCGCCGAATTTATGTTGTACGATAAGTTTGACAAATCGGTAAAGAAAAAAATAATCAGCCATTTTTTCTCATTTAAAAAGAAGCCTTTAGGAATTGCAACTTTAAAACCTGATTTCTTTTTAGACCGGTCTGTTTATGTAACCGATCTCCCTGCCAGCGAAATAACCATTGCCGAAATGCTGAAACAAAAAGGTTACTCAACAGGTTATGTGGGCAAATGGAATCTTACTTCTTCGCCAACCGTGTTCCCCGATATGCATGGGTTTGATTACGCTTATTATTTTGACGGAGCACTCAGCCGTTACGTGGATGATCCCGTTGATACCAGTCGCTACATCAACATGCATTTACCCTGGGCTTTTTCAGAAATACCTGCCTGGGCACCACGGCATGGCTCCACCGCCATTAAAGAACAGAGAACTAATGTAAAGGATTCCGGCTATCTTACTTTTTCCCTGGCAGAAAAAGGTATTGATTTTATTGAACGCAATAAAACAAAACCTTTTTTTCTCACACTTTCTTTTAATGCGCCGCACGATCCCTTCCAGGTACCAAAAAAATATTACGAACGGATACAGACCGAAACAGATTCGGTAAGGCGTGTGTACAGCGGCATGATTGAAGCACTGGATGATGCAGTTGGCAGCGTTATAAAAAAGCTGGAGCAGGAAGGATTAACAGATAATTGCCTGATATTTTTTATCAGCGATAATGGCGGCGCCACCTATACACATGCAACAGATAATGCCCCGCTGCGGGGAGGCAAGGCAACCCATTTTGATGGAGGCATTTCCGTACCCTTCTTCATTAAATATCCGAAAGGATTGGCCGCAAGGCAAACCTACACGCACCCGGTTTCATCGCTGGATATTTACAGCACCATTGCTGCCGTGAGCGGCGCTGCATTGGTAACAGAGCGTACTTATGATGGCGTTAACCTGCTCCCTTATCTTACCAACGATTCGCTGCTGCCACACGTGGATTTCTTCTGGCGAAGCGGCTATTCAAAAGCCTTCCGCCGGGGCGACTGGAAATTATATGTGAACGAAAAAAACCGGGTTACCTTCCTCTTTAACCTGGCAGAAGATCCGGGAGAAAAAAATGACCAATCTAAAAACCATCCCGATAAATTAAAGGAATTAAAAGTGGCTTTACAGGATTGGGAAAACAAAAACGCTGTGCCGCCGTTATGGCCCAGCGCTGCAGATTTACTTATTGAAGTAAATGGAAAATGGTATCGGTTTCCAAGTTGAAGAAATGAATATTAGTTTGTGAATCATTTAAAAGATTATAAGCCTTACAATAAGAAAATAGTAAATTACTTATTGCCCCAATGATTCCATATACCTTATTATCGCCCTTCTCACATCCGATCTTGCATCATTCAAGTCGGTATATACGGGATACACTTTCAATATCTCAATATTGTCTTTCTTAAGAAAGTCAAGGTTGGCTTCACCTCCGGTCATTAAAAAATCGGTGAGGGCAACTTTATAAGTTTTGCCTGCATCAATCAATGAATTCTTTAAAGACCAGGCACCTGTATTGCTATCGTTGCTGAGGGCCGATGAATATTGCAGAAAACCGCCACTGCCAACGTTCTTCTTACCGGCGTTTAAAATTTTAATCAACAAACTACCCTTCATATCCACTTCCATAATGCTGCCCCCAAAAGGCAGGCTTCGTATCACATCATATTGTGTTACCGGCATCTGCACAATATCATCCACCCGTATGGAACCGGAGTTGATGATGCATGCATCTGCCGCAGGCGATGCTTTTTCCATTGCCGATACAATCAGCTTTGTAAAGTTTGTCTGCTGTGTTCTGATATAAGCCTCTCTCCCATCCAGCGGATCGCCGCTTTGCAAACAAATTTTGGTTGCATCAAAACCAAGCGATGCATAACTTTTGTTAGCGATACCGGTCCACTTTTGTACTATTATATCCGTTGCCGGATCCAATGCGGTCTTTTCATTCAAATCAATAATGTCGGCCTTAATTTTAAGATCATGATCTTTTTTATTAAGACTGAGTTTGATGATATAGGCCGATTTTGCATTGGCATCTGCCTTGGTAACATACACGTTGCCAATTTTGGCGTAATGCCTTTCATGTTCGTGTCCGCCAATGATGAGGGCAAGCCCTGGTATCTGCCTGGCCAATTTAATATCATCTTCCATTGCCTGGTGTGTAATGGCAACCACAGCATCGCAGGAGTCTTTTAACTGGTCATAATATTTTTGCGCTGCTGCAAACACATCTGTATAACTTACAAAAGGAGCTTTATTAAAAGGCAGCGTAAGGCCAATAAAGCCAATACGGGCCGTGGTTCCATCATTATCCGTAAAAGTCCGGATATAGGTTTCAGGAAACGGAACTCCATTTTTTACAAACGGTACTATATCATTTCCTTTTTTGTTAAATGTATTTGAAGACACCCATTGAAAAGCAGATTCATTAATACGGCTTTGCACATCAGCTTCCGGAATATCAAATTCATGGTTACCGAAAACTGCTATGTCCACCCCAGCTACATTCATAGCATCCACCATTTGCTTGCCACGTATGCGGTTACCTTCAAACTTCAGGCTGTTATAAACCGAGGGGCTTAAAAAATCACCTGCCATAACTAAAATGGTATTGGCGTTTTTGCTTTGATATTCTTTTTTAACAGTGGCTACACGTGCCATGCCGCCAACTTTACCGCCATCAAGCGGCGCAATTTCATACACATCATTTATCTGCACAATGGTGATATCAATTTTTCCATTTTCGCCTGTAGTAGTTTTCTTCGCTGTATTGCAGGATGCAAAAAGCAGCAATGCAATAACAACCGGGAAGGAAAGTATTTTTTTCATAACAGCATAGTTTTGGTAACAGTATTTTTAATAGTTGTCTGAATAATATTTACCTGATATTTACCCATTGTATAAGCTCTTTGCAAGTGAAAATAATTCTTTTTCTTAGCTTCGCTGAGAAAAGGGTTTGCCACAAAGTCACAAAGGCACCAAGTAGAAAAATGCTGCGCATTTTCCTTAGTGCCTTTACGCCTTTGTGGCTAAATTCAATTTTGCAAAAAATTGTTTACGTGCTTTAAAATAACTGTTACAAAAATGGGTGCTTAAAGTACCCCACGCAAATTAGGATACTTCAGCAGAATATCTTTATTGAAATATTTCTCCAGCATTTTTCTAAAATCTCCCAGAAACCGTACATTGTCCAGGTTCTTATCAGTATCCCAGTAAGGAAGATCTACCATACGTTTATCCAAAGCAATATCCAGGTTTTTAAGCGATTCCGCCGGTTGTTTGCCCACACTGTAAGCCGCACCCAGGTTATAATATCCCCAGTAATCGTTTGGCAGTAATGCAATTTGATTTTTAAACATGGCAATGGCCTCGGTTGCTTTTTTCTGGTTAAGTAAACTATAGCCCAACCGCTCAACAATCTCTTTTTCGGTTTTGTTAAGCTGGTAAGCTTTATTGTAATAAATTTCAGCCTGATCGTATTGCTTTAACTGCACATAATACACGTCGGCCGTGTTTTTATAACCACTCCATTCGTTTGGCAAGCGACTGTTGTACTTTTTAAAGGCTTCAATGGCTTCGTTACTTTTATTTTGTGCCATATAAATAGTACCGAGGTTAAAATATACGTTTACATTGTTGGGTTGTAGCTGGCTCACTTTTATGAAATCGGGCAAAGCGCCTTTTATATCTTTTAAAGCATATTTTGCATTCCCCCTGTTTAAATATGTTACCGGATTGTTAGGTTCGTATTCAATGGCTTTATCATAAAATTTTATAGCTTCGGCATAATTATTCTGAACACTTTTCATAGAACCTCGTCCCAGGTAACCATCTGCATCATCAGGTTTCAGTTCAATACATTTTGCATAATCATTATCAGCAGCAGCATAATTTTTTAGCGCTGCCTGAACGGTTGCACGGTTTTTATAGGCCAGAAAATAAGCGGGGTCATTGGTGATAGCTGCATTAAAATCATTTAGTGCAGCGGCGTTATTATTTTGCTTGTAATAAACCATGCCACGATCGTTGTAGGCATTGCTGTATGTTGGCTTTATGGCAATTGCCTGCGTTTGATCTGCAATGGCACCTGCAAGATCCTTCATCGCATATCTGGCAAGTCCACGGTTATGCAGGGCTTTCTCATTTTTTGCATCCAGTTGTACTGCTTTATTAAAATCTGCCAGTGCACCGGTGTAATCTTTGGCCTTGTACTTAATCAGGCCCTGGTTGTTCATTTCGATGGAAGTTTGCGCTGTGGCGGATTTGCAGTAAAAGGAAAAGCAACACAATGCCAGTAAAATCAATTTATGCTTCATAGTTTGTTTTTTTAGTGTTTAAAATCAGGGCATCATTGAATTACGATGCAATGTCTTTTCAAATACTGTTGCAAACAGCGTTCCACAAAATTAACGCCTATCGTTTAAGAAATATCAAAACTATTTTTTACAAAACCGGTAACTTTAGATCATTCAAATAAATAAATGAAAAACGACTATATCATTCCGGCGCAAACCCGCATTGGCCATGTACATTTAAAAGTGGCAGATATAAACCGCTCCCTTGCCTTTTATTGCGGATTGCTGGGTTTTGAATTAACTACCATGTATGGCGACAGCGCGGTTTTTATTTCAGCGGGTGGTTACCACCATCATATTGGCCTGAACACCTGGTACAGCAAAGATGCACCACCGGCTTTGGAGCATTCGGTTGGATTATTTCATACGGCCATTCTTTACCCAACCCGAAAGGACCTGGCATCTATTTACAGAAGACTTACTGAGGAAAATTATCCATTGACCGGTGCATCCGATCATGGTGTTTCGGAAGCACTGTATTTAAACGATCCTGATGAGAATGGTGTGGAATTGTATTGGGACAGGCCCAAAGACCAGTGGCCGCAAAAACCTAATGGCAGCCTGGAAATGTTTACCCGTGCATTAGACCTGCGTGGACTTCTAAAAGAACTTGAGTAATTTTTTATAAAGATAAATGCTGAAATATTTACACATATTATTTTACCTGCTGGCACCTGTAGTTGCATGCGCACAAAAGAAACCCACACCTCAACAGCTTGCAACTGGAAAAGCACTTGCAAAAAACTGCATTGATTGCCATGAATCACCCGCTGTAACGCTGGCCGATCCTTTGAACGGACTAAGAAAAACAAGAACAGCCAATTATTTTTACAGCTTTATTAAAAATCCCATGCAGTTTGCAGATGAAAACAAAACAGCAACAAAAGCATTCACAAAACGTGGTTCACAAATGCCTCCTTTCCCCGATCTGTCTAAGGCCGACATAAAAGCAATACTTGATTATTTTGAAAGTTTTCCATTAGATAAAATAAGATAAAAAAACATGACCACACTATACGCAACCACTACCGAAGAGCTTACCAGATGTTTTGAAGTAATGAAAGAACTAAGGCCACATCATAACCTGGAAAGTTTTCTTACGGCCATGGATGCCATGCAAAAAGAAGGCTATCATTTATTATACCTGGAAGGTGAAGGATGCATAGTTTCTGTTGCCGGTTTCCGTTTTACAACTACGTTATACGATGGCTTAGTTGTAGACTTTGATGATTTTGTGACGCTGGCTGATGGCCGCAGCAAAGGGTATGGCGCTATCGTTTTTGATTACCTGGTAAAGCTTGCGAAGGAAAAAAATATCAAAGCAATTCACTTAAACTCGAACCACCAACGCTTTGATGCTCACCGTTTTTATCTGAATAAAAAAATGAAGATTATGGCGCATCATTTCAGGTTAGAATTGTAATGTTCAACTTTTGAGAAGAATTTCAGGGTGAGCTTGTCGAACCCGGCTTATTAGCATTAACCCGCCTTCGACAGGCTCAGGCTGACACCCTAAGGGTTTAAAAACAGTTACCGAGATTATAAACAATGCCAAACAACTTCCCCAAAATAAAATCCATCTTACAATTGTATGATGCCATACCGGATCATGAACGAATCATAGTAGATGTTTTAAGAGCCATTGTTACCGAACAGTTACCGGCATATTGCAAAGAAAAAATATCGTACCAGGTTCCGTTTTTTTATGGTCATAAAGGCATCTGCATCATCTGGCCTGCTGCCGTACCCCGTGGAGGAATTAAAAAGGGAGTGTTGCTTGGTTTTTTGGTATGGCAACAAAATTACTGATGCGGATAATTACTTAACGCACGGTACCAACAATCAGATTTTTTATAAAATTTATAATGATGTGGAAGAGATAAATGTAAAAGCGGTTGTAAAACTTTTGAAGGAAGCGGTGAAACTGGCCAGGCAATTTCAAATCAAAAAATAATCATGCAATTCATTTTATGACGTCAACAGTAAAACCGGAAGCAGGACTAAGAATTGCAGCATTAATTCTTGAGTGCTTTATAATGTTTGTCATCATCATGATCTTTAGTACCCCTGCTATGAATCATGATTCCTTCGGATTATTCAAGATGACGCATGAATCATACAGACTTGCATTACTTACTGACCCATTAGTCTATCTTAGCCTGTTTGGATTTTCATTGGTATTTTTTAAAGATTGTATTAATGGTCAAAGTACTGCCAAACGCCTTATAAAACTGCAGGTGGTTGATAACATAACCGGGGCTATTGCCACTCCCATACAGTGTTTTCTCAGGAACCTGACCGTGCTGATCTTTCCGCTTGAAGTGCTTATTATATTTGCGCAGCCCGACAGAAGGATCGGTGATAAAATTGCAGGCACCAAACTTGTCAGTTACAACCGGCTTACAAATAATAAACCGGAGCGTTCACTTAAAAAATATATACTGCCGCTGGCATTATCTTACGCAATATTTGCCGCGCTGGCTTTTGGACTTAGCAAGATCAGTTTTAACAACCCAACCACTCCATTTGTTGCCGCTTCGTTTAACGAAACAAAAAGCAAGGCATTGGAAAGATTATTGACAGATCATCTTAACCAATACTTTACCTGTAGCGTAAAATATTACGATAGTATTGATAACAAAAAATACGATTATGTTTCTGTTATCTGCACTTTTAAAAAAGCAGTTTCACTAACGCCAAAACTGAGCGGGCAGGAATTAGGAAACCAGACAATAGCCGTTGTATATTCGCTTTTTCCTGAGGACCAGATCCACGGTAAGATTCAATTTGTTTACAGATATGAAAACAGTATGACTACATGGAATCGAATCTTTGGCGTACGTTTTAATGGGGATGAAGGATATTGATAACCCTTCATCTATCTTTATTTCCTTTTCCCAATTAGCTCTTGTTTCTTTAGAAAAAGAAAACAACAGTATGAAGTATATTCAGCATTTTCCTTTTTAATTTTTAATTATGAACTTCAATAAAGATTGATTTAAGCATAATACAAACCCGCCGCTTATCATTGAAGCGCCTGGTCTATCTGCAATTTGCTTTACTCCCCATCCTTAGGCTCCCAAAGCTGCACCTTGTTGCCCTCCAGGTCTATAATATGCACAAACTTACCATAATCAGAATCTTCAATTTCGTCAACAATGGTTACTCCTTCAGTTTTTAGTTGTGAAACCAGGGATACTAAATTATCCACCCGGTAGTTTATCATAAAGTCTTTGGTGGAAGGATCGTACATTTTTGCCGCTTCGGTATTTACATTCCATTGTGTAAGACCTTTCTTTTCAGGCGCATCAAGTTGCCGCCATTCAAAACTTGCACCATAAGGGCCTGCTTCCAAACCAAGATGTTTGTTATACCATTCTTTCACCGCATTCGGGTCTTTACATTTGAAGAAGATGCCTCCTATTCCTGTTACTTTTTTCATGTTTATTGTTTTAGAATTATGTTATCTAAAAGGATGTCTTGTTCATTTTGTAAAAGTATTGTCTGGTAAGTTACCTTGTTTCAGCCTTCTTTTTAAAATAAGTGCAGCAACAAGAGATAAAATCAATCCCACAGGTAGTATTTCCAGGTAAGTAAATAATATCACCATTACCGGATTTTTGTACATCTCCTTAAAGCTGTCCATTTCTTTGGTTTGCCTGGCTATTTCGGCTGCGCTGGCTCCGGTCGCCTTCAATTTGTCAATCATGGATGCAGCATATTTTTCTGCAAAATCGGGGATGAAAACATAATAGTCTACCAGCCAGGTTAGTACATAAATAGTAGATGCAATCAGGGTGATATAAAGCCCGATCCTGAATGCCTTACTAAAACTAATGCTGCCATTGTTGTATTTATCCCGGAATCTTATAATGGCCACAAAAATGAGCGAAAAGGCAAGCAGCATGCTCGCATAACCAACCCACATACCCCCGTCAAAATTTCCGTTTTTGTGGTAAACCCCCATAGTAATCAGGAACATAGCTGCAACTATAAGTCCCGCAATTAACCCGTTTACAATTACAATTTTTTTCATGAGTTTATTGTTTTGGTTTATGATGGGGTAAAAGTGAAAATTAAAATTGATCTTCCCCTCATACTTTAGGACGATTTTCTTTTTTAAACGTGATTTTAGTACCAAAGTACCAGTATTATGGTATCAAACTGAGGGTTTTTGCCTTTTCAATGGCCTGTGTGCGGCGGCTTGCATCTAATTTTACAAAAAGATTGGATGCATGGGTTTTGATAGTATTGAGCGAAACAAATAACCTGGCAGCTATTTCAGCATTGCTCAGGCCTTCGGCCATCCGTTGTAAAACTTCCAGTTCTCTTTTACTGATGCCCAGCCTGGTCATTTCGGCTTCGTTGAAAACAAACGCTTTGGCTTGTTCGATGTAAATCTCTTTTTCAACCACTACCCTTTCAATTTTTGGCTTGGTTAGTTTAAGTGCCAGCCAAATGCCAAGTGCCGTAAAGATTATAGCAATGGCGCCAATATAAATTTCAAAAGCATGGTCAAAAATGATAAATCTTAACTCCAGCCATCTGAGTAAAAATAAAAGCAGGGCCAGGCTTATACCGTAAGCAAGCAACACTTTATTTTTGGTAAGTAGTTTTTTGATACCCATTTATTTTTTTGCGTTAATCCTGCGTTACTTTCTTCAGTATCATCATTTGCCCCAAATGATAAGCATCATGCTGCAGGCAACCGATGATCAATTCGTAATAGGTCTGCTCTTTCCTTGGCGAAGGTTTATCTAAATTATCGGCATTAAAATGGTTGATGGCATTTCGCAGTAGATGATAGGTAGTTTCAAAATCCTGTAAAGCCTGCCGCCAGTTTTCTTCTGCGGGCTCATCGGGTAAATCAAAATCAGAAAATGGTGGCGCATCAAGTGTACCCGCAAGCCTGTTAACTACCGATGTGCGCCAGTAAATAACATGTGTCAACAGCATCCAGATGCTGTTTGTTTTATCACAGATCCGCTTCACCGCCTGCTCTGCATCCACGCCATGCAATACTTCTTTAAAACTATTATCCGTCCAGTGGTTGCCGTGCTGTAATTCCGCAAATTGTTTTAATATGCGGTTAATTTCATTAGCCATATTTTTGTAGTGATAACCGCAGGGCGCAAAGGCGCAGGGTAATACAATGAGCACTTTTTACCCCGCGGTTGTTAAAACAAAAGTAATCAAAAAATAAGATTAAATTTAATTAGAAAACAAAACCTCAGCACCTCTGCGGCTCTGCGGTAAAAAAAACAATATGGATTTAGAATTCAACAAAAACGAAGACGCCATGAAAATGGCCTGGAGCAACGTAAAGCGTCACCTCGAAAAAATTTACGAAGGCGGCGGAAAAAAATCGGCAGCAAAACAAAAAGAACGCAACAAACTTACAGCACGTGAGCGCATTGCATATTTGTGTGATGCCGGCAAACCCTTTGTAGAAATTGGTGCCTTCGCCGGTTTTGATATGTATCCCGAAGAAGGTGGCTGCCCCGCAGGTGGCACAGTGAGCGGCATAGGTTATGTTAGCGGCAGGCAATGTGTTATTGTTGCCAACGATCAAACCGTAAAAGCCGGCGCCTGGTTTCCCATCACCGGCAAAAAGAATTTACGCATGCAGGAAATTGCGATGGAAAATCATCTCCCGGTCATTTACCTCGTTGACAGTGCCGGTGTTTTTCTGCCCATGCAGGATGAAATTTTTCCCGACAAAGAACATTTTGGCCGCATCTTCCGTAACAACGCAAAGATGAGTGCCATGGGCATTACGCAGATTGCAGCCGTAATGGGAGCCTGCGTGGCAGGTGGCGCTTACCTGCCCATCATGAGCGATGAAACCCTGATGGTGGAAGGCAACGGTTCTATTTACCTGGCCGGCCCCTATTTGGTAAAAGCTGCAATCGGCGAAGATGTTGACAGCGAAACCCTGGGCGGTGCAGATACACATAACAGCATCAGCGGCATTGCCGATTATAAATTTAAAACCGAAGAAGAATGTCTCGATCAGGTAAAGAAGATCATGAATAAAATCGGCCATCATAAAAAAGCAGGGTTCGACAGGGTTGATGCAAAGCCACCTTTAAAAAATAATGGCGAAGTGTATGGCATCATGAGTGCAGGCAACAGCAAACCTTACAACATGGTTGACCTCATAAACTGCATCGCCGATCAGGATAGTTTCGACCAATTCAAAGAAGATTACGGCAAAACCATTGTTTGCGGCTATGCCCGTGTAGATGGCTGGGCAGTGGGTATTGTAGCCAACCAACGCCTGATCGTAAAAAGTAAAAAAGGCGAAATGCAATTGGGCGGTGTTATCTACAACGACAGCGCCGATAAAGCCGCACGTTTTATTATGAATTGCAATCAAAAACGCATACCGCTTGTTTTTTTACAGGATGTTACCGGCTTTATGGTTGGCAGCCGCAGCGAACACAGCGGCATTATAAAAGACGGTGCAAAACTGGTGAATGCAGTTGCAAATTCAGTGGTGCCAAAAATTACAATCATAGTGGGTAACTCTTACGGCGCTGGTAACTACGCCATGTGCGGCAAAGCATACGATCCCCGTTTTATTTACGCATGGCCCACTGCAAAAATTGCAGTAATGGGTGGCGAGCAGGCCGCCAAAACGATGTTACAAATTCAGGTGGCAACTTTAAAAAATAAAGGAGAAGTAATTACACCCGAAGTAGAACAGGAACTGTTAAGCAAACTCATTGCCCGCTACGATGCACAAACCACGCCCTTTTACGCCGGTGCCAGGCTTTGGGTTGATGCAATTATTGACCCCGCCGAAACCCGTAAAATGATTTCGGAAGGCATTGCTGCCGCAAACCATAACCCGGATATTGCAGAGTTTAAGACGGGAGTTTTTCAGGTGTAGGTGTAGGTTTATGAGTTTGGATAAAGCCAAAACTGTATAAAAATCATGCATTCCTCCGGCTAAAGCCGAAGGCAATTGAGAACCCAAAAATCAACCACTTTGCCTCTTCAAATTAAAACATGAAACAAATAAAATTCAATTTATAAATTGTCTTTGCCTTTTTCAATTGCCACTGGCTTCAGCCAGTGGATAACATAAAAATTTAAATTGGCTTTAGCCAAACAAATGCCTTTTGTAAAAGTTTATATTCATTTTGTATGGAACACAAAAAACAGGGTTCCATTTCTTGATTCGCTAGAGTTAAGGCAAAAGCTTTGGCAGCATATCAGAACCAATGCTAAACAAAAAGGCATATTTATAGATTTTGTAAATGGCTATACAGACCATTGTCATTGTCTTGTTTCTTTTGGTATAGATCAAACTATACAGAAAGTAATGCAGCTAATAAAGAGCGAATCATCATTCTGGATAAACAAAGAAAAACTTACAAAACAAAAGTTTGAATGGCAGGATGAATATTTTGCTGTTTCCGTTTCAGAATCAGTACTTGAAAAGACTAGAAACTATATAAAAAATCAGGAAGGTCATCATAAAACCAAAACTTTCCAGCAGGAATATGATGAGTTCATCAGCAAATATGGATTCGAGAAATTTTCTGATTAATTATTTTATAATTCCCTCATCTGTAAACTCCGTTAAGTTACTTTTTTCAATTGCCTCGGCCTTCAGGCCGGGATAAAGAATAAACTATGAGAAAAGGCTTTAGCCCAAGGAAATATCCATAATTTTAAATGAGTTGCTGATACCCTTACTGTAACCTGTGGTATCATCGTGCATCCTGCAGGGACGTAGGGTCGCAATCCGTTCATCGGCATTGCTGCTATTGGGCTTTTATCGGGTAATTTTGTAAATGTAGATTTTCTTAAGAAAATAATTGACCTAAAGCTTTAGTCAGCAGAATATTTAAATCGATAAATTTAACCTGCAAAGAATTGGAATTTGATAGTAGTGTGATATAGTCTTTTATGCTTTTTATATCTTTTGAAATAATACCTTCAATTTTCTTATTTTGAATTTGAGCTAGAATTTTTACATCATTTGCTACAATACGTCTGTTGTAACCCACAACATTGTCTTGATCTCCCTTTATTAAACGATGAAAATTACCAGCCGTACCAGCATCTAAATAGTCAAATGATTCAATCTGCAAATTGTTTAATGGTAAGTTATTGGGATCATCAGCAACTGCATACTCGGCCACAACTATTGTTGAAATATGCATTGTAACCTTTTCTGTTAAAAAGTATTTGTAATAATCTAAAGCATTCTGATGAAGAGGATCATTCTTATCCATCAGCCTTATACAAAACGAAGTATCAAGCATGACACTACTAATACCCAACTTATTCATTAATACCTCCTCTTATATCATTCAGCCACAAATCTTTGTTCTTTATTTCTTTCCAGCTTGCAGAGGCTTTATCAATTAGTTTATTTAATGCCAATTCATCATATTCAGTTTGATAGGTAAGAAAGTCAATTAATGTTAAATCCTTTAATGTACCGGATTGCAGGTTTTGCTTTCCCTTTACCCATAAACCATAAGTTTGAAAAAGTTTATTTACACCAGATGTAAGTTGTTCCTCTGTAGCATCAACCACCAATTTGCCGTACCTATCAGTTATAATATGGAGATTAACTCTATTTAAGCCACCTTCTTCAAATATTTTACCATACAAATAAAGATTGGTATTTACCCAATCTGTTTGAGGAGCAATAAATTGAGATTCTTTAGTAATTTTTACAAAGGCATTATCAGGTGAAATTGAAGAAGTAAATGAATATTCCCTACCCGTTGTATATGCCTTTCTTTGCCATTTATCTATAATGGCAGCCGCTTTAGGCTCCAACAAATCAATATTTCCACGTTTACCAACCTCAGACATTAAAGCTGTAAACATAATAGCTTTTGCAACTGGTATATAAAACAGGTTCTTTACCGAACCTTGTTGTACCTCATAGGATACTATGGGTCGTTCATCTTTTTCTACTTTAGTGGGGAATAACAATGCTTCAACATCTGTAAGTAATTCTTTAGTTTCTATAATATCAATATCCTTAGGATTCAAGTTCCCTTCAGATGTTTTACCTGTAATTGTTATTGATATATGACCGGGAGTATCCATTGTAAATAATATTCAAATTTATGTTTTCTTTTTAAATTATGAATAAAATTGCAGTACATTACTATTTAGATATATTGAGGTCACATCATTATGCGGGATATTTTGATTTAATTTTTTAACTCAAAAAGTATTTTATACTATTTTTATCAAAAGTTTAAATGTTTGCCATGCGATAATTTTCAACATTTTTGGCTTTGGCATCCATATTAGCCAGTTGCGGTACAACGAAGGGTGTTAAACGATACAGTGAAAGCAAATCACATTTTAATAATCCGGTGGAATTGATGAAAAACAATTACCCAGAAAAAGATATTTATCGCATTTATCAACGTGCTTCCACCGGGTTTATTAGCATTAATACAACCCGAATTGCTGCTGAAAAACGTATGGACGATTTTGCAAAACGGCAAGGAAAATCAGTTATTGTTCTTGGTGAAAAGACCTCGTCTCCTCCATACATTCTGGGTAACTATCCGCGAATTGAGATTGTATTTGCATTAGTTGATAAACTTGAAAAACAGGCTTCAGATACACCGAAACTTGACAAACTCTCAAGGTTAGAAAAACTCAAGAAATTATTTGATGATGGTGCTTTAACTAAAGAAGAATATGAGAAAGAAAAAAAGAAAATATTAGATGAAAATGACTAAAAGCCCCAACTGGCAGATATGCAGCAAAGCAAAGTGCAGTGGCGTATCTGTGCCAACTAATACCATCGGCATACTAATACTCCCACTGGCGCGGATGTGCAGCCCAGCAAAGTGCGTTGGCGTATCTGTGCCACATAATACTGCCGGCAACAGCTCCCACTGGCGCAGATATGCAGCAAAGCAAAGTACGTGGCGTATCTGTGCCACATAATACTGCTGGCAACAGCGGCCTGCCCTCACCAACTGGTACAAAATGTAGTCCTTAGCTCCAGCTGGGGATATGCAGCAATGGAAAACTGCGTTGACGTACTTTCTAAAATTTAGCATGTAAAAGCAATACCTACTGCCACAGTTTCACCCCGCCCTTAATACCATCAACATTACCAACAACGGTTATGTTTTTATCTAAAGGAAAATGAAGTAGATCAGCATTGCCACCACTCAGGTACAAATGATCGTAATTAAAAACGGTTTTAACTACCGCAAGCACTTTTTCCATGCGTTTGTTCCATTTTTTTTTGCCACAATTATCAAGTGCTTTCTGGCCAATGTATTCATCGTAATCTTTACCATTGCTTATAGGATGATGTGCCAGCTCGAGATGCGGAAGCAGTTTACCGTTGTGTAAAAAAGCAGTGCCAAAGCCTGTGCCAATCGTAGCTACAATTTCAAATCCGGTGCCTTTTGCAATACCCAGGCCCTGCATGTCTGCATCGTTTATCACCTGGCAGGGTTTGCCAAGCAACTTACTTATTTTTTGACTGAGGTTTGTATTTTCCCAATCGGCCGTTCCCAGGTTGGGTGCCGTTATTACTACACCATTTTTTACATAACCGGGAAACCCAACAGATATATTCTGAAACTGACCGGATGACTTTGCCAGCTTACCAATTACTTTCATCACCTCCAGAGGCGTTGGTTTAGGCGGCGTATTAAATTTTATATATCCGGTCAGCAATTTACCGGTTTCATTTATTACTGCGCCTTTAATGTGCGATCCGCCAATATCAATACACAAGGTTTTTTGAGACTTTTTTATATTATTTTATGTTTATCAAATTTATCGTTTCTGTGTCAATTCATGTAAACAAATCATAAAATGTTAACCACAACATCTCTGCTGTTTACCGGTTGTTACTATTTTGGTGAGATGCCCAATAAATATCCTGCATTTACCGCCTCGCCTGGCATGCCTGTGAATATAACGCTGGCTGAAAATCGTTTTAACAAAAACGGGCAAATGTTTAACCTTAATAAATAGAAACTTCATTATGCTAAACAAACTATCTTTTTTTATTTTTTTTAAACTTTTAATTATTTGTCGTGTTATATTAAAAACCTAAAAAAAACAATTATGCGAAACAAATTCTTGTCATTAGCAGCCATTGCCGGGTTCGGTGTAATGGCATTAACAGCCTGCAACAGCGGCGAAACCAAAACTACAGAAACGGCGACTGCCGATACAGCAAAAGAAGTGGTGGCACCACCGCCAGCAGCCCCGAAAGACGTTGTAGATGTTGCAATCGGGTCTGCCGATCATACCACATTGGTTGCAGCTGTAACCGCAGCAGGCCTGGTTGAGACATTAAAAGGTGCTGGTCCTTTTACCATATTTGCGCCAACCAATGCAGCTTTTGCAGCATTGCCAGCAGGAACAGTTGACGGTTTATTAAAACCCGAAAGCAAAGATGCACTTACCAAGATTCTAACCTATCATGTAGTAGCTGGTGCGGTAAAAGCAGCAGATTTAAAAGATGGTCAGAAAGTAAAAACCTTACAAGGCGAAGAACTGACAGTTTCTGTTAAAGATGGTAAAGTAAAGATAAACGGCGCTAATGTAACGGCTGCAGATCTTACAGGATCAAACGGCGTGGTGCACGTAATTGATGCAGTGTTGATGCCAAAAAAATAGAGTAGTTTTTGTTTAATTTTTATACAAGGAAAAGGAATCAGCGGTGCTGGTTCCTTTTATTTTTATAGACCTAAACCGGTATTTTTTTTCAAGCAATAAACTCCTGACGATAAAAAAATTAACAACCACCAACAACCAATCCGCTAACTGTGTAAAGAAAATATACTTCCTTTCCAACAGTTGCCTGCGGTACAAATGAGTGAAACCTCCAACTTTAAGAGGAAATTATGTAATGTTCTTACTGATAAATTGACGAACCTTTACCAGTTGGTAAATTTCATTACCACATAAACCAATCATCATGGACGCATTAGAAGAAAAGGTTGACCTGAAAATAGCTACTAATGCAGGCACAGCATCAAACAAAACCAGCGCAAGCCATAATCCGGGGCTCAGGGCATTACTCTCCATAAAAAATTTCAGCGCCATATTACTACAGGATTATGCCCAACTGCTGCTGATTGAAAAGGAACTGGATGAACTGCATAAAAAAGGTTTGCTGATAATTGAGGAATACGCAGCGCCCGGATCTGTGGATAATTTTAGCCTTGCCGCAGCAGAAGTGACCGAGGCCCTTACAGGTATTAAACACACTTTGAACACAGCAAAAGACGATATCGAGAAAAAAGAAACAACTCGTATTACTGAGCTTTGGCAGCAATTGGGTCTAGATGTAAAACAATTAAAATTGGGTGTTAAAAATTTAATAAGCACGGGATATAAGCTATTGCCCGAAACACAATTTATAAAATGGGAGTCGGAATTTGCACATGCTGAAGAGCCGCTTGTACAATCCCTGGTTGATCATATTGATTCATGCAGGGTGCTGCTGCAAATGATTGAAAAATATTCTCCGGATGAACTGAATCAAATTACCAAGCTGATTGTAGATCAGATTCCTGCTGGTTTTACCTACGAAGAGGCTGTGATTTACCAGCATGATTATTACAAAGCTTTGGTGAATTTTAAAAAAGAATTTAAGGAAGAAAAAAATCTTTGGGATAAATTTCTCGATATTTTAGCCGGAGGTACGCACCAGTCTCCGTCGGAAAGGGTAATGCTGGAAAGATGGATAGAAGGAGAAAAGGGAGATTTATAAACAAATCCCATCCTTTACTGCTGTAAGTTTCACAATATAATTCCGCTGCCACGGTCCGCAGGAAGCAGTGCATTGTCTCGTTCTGAAACAGGTCCTGCAACTCAACCAAAACGGATATTAAAAATGCCGTTAACCATATATGCGGCTAATCAAGTAAATTCGGTAAAATATTCATTATGCGTTTTTACAGGCTTTTATTTATTCCCCTTGTTTTTATCCTTGTAAGTGCTCCATCTTTTACGCAGGCTCAAAAAACAGTCAGCGGCAATTACACAGTTCAAAAAAATATCAATTGCAGCAAAGGTGCCGTGGTTTCGGCTCACCCGTTGGCAAGCATGGCGGGGGTACGCATTTTAAAAAAAGGGGGTAATGCAATTGATGCAGCAATTGCCACTCAACTGGCACTTGCGGTTGTTTATCCCGGTGCAGGCAATATTGGTGGTGGCGGTTTTATGGTAGCGCATTTAAAAAATGGTAAAAACATCACGCTGGATTATAGGGAGAAAGCCCCTGCGAAAGCAACACGTGATATGTACCTGGATGAGAAAGGAGAACCGCAAATGCATTTATCGCAGGATGGTCACCTGGCAGCAGGTGTACCGGGCACAATCGCCGGTTTATTCGCCAGCATGAAATATGCAAAGCTGCCATTTAAAACATTAATACAACCGGCCATTGACCTGGCAGAAAAAGGTTTTGCCATTACAGAAAAACAGGCATCATCGTTAAACAGTACCAAAAAAGAATTTGTTGCGCTCAACACTTCCCCGGTTGCTTTTGTAAAAGAAACCGAATGGAAAGCCGGTGATATTTTAATACAGCCAGAATTGGCCAATACTTTAAAACGCATCCGCAACCTGGGACAAAAAGGATTTTACGAAGGAGAAACGGCCCGGCTGATTGTTGCAGAAATGCAGAAAGGAAAAGGTATCATTTCTTTAGAAGACCTGAAAAATTATCAGGCCAAAGAAAGAACAGCACTTGATTTTAATTATAAGGGTTACGAAATTATTACGATGCCTTTGCCCAGCAGCGGCGGTATTATTTTAGAGCAGATGATGAAGATGATTGAGAACAGAAATATTGCTGCCATGCAGTTTCAAACAGCCGAATCTGTGCAACTGATGACCGAAGTAGAACGCAGGGCTTATGCCGACCGGGCCGAGTTTTTAGGTGACCCCGACTTTGTGAAAGTCCCTATAAAAACGATGGTTAGTCCGCAATACTTAACTGACCGCATGAAGGATTATGAACCCGGTAAAGCCGGTAGCAGCAAGGCCACTAAAGCAGGCATGATAAAAGAGAGCGAAGAAACCACGCATTTAAGTGTGTTGGATACTTATGGTAATGCGGTATCGGTTACTACCACTTTAAATGGTGGTTATGGCAGTCGCACAGTTGTTAGCGGCGCAGGTTTTTTACTAAATAACGAGATGGATGATTTTAGTGTAAAGCCCGGCGTACCCAATATGTATGGTGCTGTGGGTAATGAAAAAAATGCCATCGCCCCCGGTAAAAGAATGCTGAGCAGTATGACGCCGACCATTGTTTTAAAAGACGGCTCGCCTTACCTGGTAGTAGGTACACCTGGCGGCACAACCATACCTACCAGCGTTTTCCAGGGATTGGTAAATGTGTTGGAGTTCAACATGAGCCCGGATGATGCGATTAACAAACCAAAATTTCATCACCAATGGTTGCCCGATGTGGTTTCGGTTGAAAAGGATTTTGCGGAACCGGTGCGTAAGCAACTGGAAGCAATGGGTTATACGGTTAAGGATAAAACTGCGTGGAGCAGAACGGAGATTATTCAGGTAAAGGATAAGAAGATAACAGCTGTAGGGGATAAGAGAGGTGATGATGATGCAAGAGGGTATTAAAGAAAAAGTTAAAAATAAAAAAAATAAAAGTTAGCGATGAACTTAGGTACTGAATTTTTAAAGAGTGCAATCAAAAGACTCAGCTATTACAAAGATCTCGGCGATAAAACCTTTGAACAACTTAATGATGCTGATTTTCATTTTCAACCCAATGAAGAAAGTAACAGTATCGCCATCATTGTACAACATATAGCAGGTAATATGCTAAGCCGTTGGACGGACTTTTTAACAACCCATGGTGAAAAGGAATGGCGCTACCGCGATACAGAATTTGAAGAGCAACATTTAACAAAACAGCAACTGCTTGAGTTCTGGCAAAAAGGCTGGTATTGCTGTCTTCATACATTGAACTCATTAACCGAAGAGGATCTGCTAAAAACAATTTACATACGCAGTGAAGGTTTGCTGGCAGTGGATGCTATTAACCGTCAACTGGCGCATTATCCATATCATGTGGGGCAAATTACTTACCTGGCAAAAATCATTAAAAATAAAGATTGGCAAACCCTGTCCATTGCAAAAAATAATTCAGAACAATTTAACCGGCAAATGCAGGCAAAAGGGTGATGCATTTGAAGTTTTTACTTACAAGCTTTTATTAAAGTTTGGTACTGAATTTGCCTTTGCAAGGGCTAATAACTATTTTTACACCCAATAAATAACCCTGCACAGATTTTTAAACATATTAAAATGGATTTCTCTGGCACTCCTTTTTTGGTTAGTGCTGGTTGGTTTATACTTTTTTGTTTTACCTGCATCTACCACGCTCTTTATTGTTTTGTTATTAGGCTGGGCACTGGCATGGGGTATCCTGTATAAAAAAACAATACATAAAATCTCTTTTTTTCTTTTTGTGATTGTTCTTTTTGGTTCTCTTTGGGGTCTCTTACAACTTACGCCGGTACAAAACTGGCTCACGTCAAAAGTTACATCCAGGCTTTCAAAAAACCTGAAAACAAAAGTTTCCATTCACCATATTGAATTGGATTTTTTTAATAAAATGTCGCTGGAAGGAATTTTGCTGGAAGACAGGAAACACGATACGCTGGTATATGCCGGCACTGCCAAAGTAAATATTACCGACTGGTTTTTTGTTAAGGATATGGCCACACTGAAATATATTGGTCTTACAGATGCCATTGTAAATATTAACCGTACCGATTCAATCTGGAATTATCAATTTCTGCTGGACTATTTTGCCAGTCCTAAAAAATCATCCCAAAATGGGGGGATTGATTTTGATCTGCAGGTATTGAAATTTGAGAATGTCCTTTTTAAAAAAGTGGATGGATGGGTCGGCCAGGACATGACCGTTGCAATAAAGAACCTTGACCTGAAAGCTGATACCATCAACTTCAACAAAAAACAAATTAACATTGCCAGTTTGATTTTAAATGCTCCTGCTTTTACACAATATAATTACCCTGGCAACAAACCTAAAGTTAATAACGACGACCTGAGAGACTTGGTACCTAAGATACCCGTGCTTTCGGCATTGCAATGGAACACAGGTGGATGGGATATCCTTATAAAAAATATTGAATTTAATAACGCCAGTTTTAAATATGATATTGAAACAGCCCGTGGCATATATACCGATCGGTTTGATGAACAGCACCTGCAGTTTACCGAAATAACCGGAAGTTTAAAAAACGTTGCTTTTATAAACGATACTTTAACTACCGACCTGAAATTAAAAACCAAAGAACGAAGTGGCTTTGAAGTAACCAACCTGCAGGCCAAAGTAAAATTCACCCCGGATATTATGGAGTTTAAAAACCTGTTGCTCGAAACAGGCAAAAGCCGGATCAGTAATTATTATTCGATGCGGTATAAAAATTTTAATGATGATCTGAGCAGCTTTATTCACAATGTAATACTGGAAGGCAATTTTGAAAAATCAACCATTAACAGCAACGACATTGCTTTTTTTGCACCACAGCTAAAAACCTGGAACCGAAATTTTTATTTACAGGGTAATATAAAGGGCACAGTAGATAATCTGGCAGCAAAAAATCTGATTGTTAAAAGCGGCAACACTTCTGTGGACGGAGATATAAGTCTGAAAGGGTTGCCTGATATAGATGGAACGTTCATCAATTTTAAATCGAACAACTTACAAACAAATTACAATGACCTCGTAATGCTGGTACCTGCATTAAAAAGAATAAAACAACCTCAAATAAGTCAATTAGGTGCAATAAATTTTAAAGGCAACTTCACCGGTTTTATAAAAGATTTTGTTGCATTTGGTAATATCAATACCAGTTTGGGTAATCTAAATGCAGATGTTAATATGAAATTGCCTGACAACAAAGTACCAACTTACAGCGGCAAAATTTCTTCGGCTGGTTTTAACCTTGGCAGGTTTTTTAATAATTCCAAATTTGGTCTGGTTGCTTTTGATGGCAAAGTAAAAGGAAGCGGATTTTCTACTAAAACCCTGAATATGGGTTTTGATGGCAAAATTCAAAAACTGGAGTATGCCGGATATGCATATCAGCGTATAATTGTAAACGGAACTTTTATTAAAAATCTTTTTACAGGCCACCTTGATATTGATGACCCCAATTTAAAGATTGTGAACCTGAACGGTGCCGTGAGTTTAGCGGGAGACAGTACCAGATTTAATTTTACGGCCGACCTTCAAAAAGCAAATCTGAAGCAACTGGGTTTTACAAAAGAGAATTTCATTTTATCCGGTCTTTTAAATTTCGATTTTAAAGGAAATAATATTGATAATTTTCTCGGTACTGCAAAAATGTACAATGCTTCTTTTTTATACGATACTACAAAATTATCTTTTGATTACATTACCCTCAACTCCTTTCTTGATAGTGGCAGAAAAACACTTTACATTCAAAGTAATGAAGTAGAAGCAAATATTACAGGTCGCTTTAAAATAATGGAACTGCCAGATGCATTCAGCCTTTTTCTCAACCGCTATTACCCGGCTTATTTTAAAGATCCTAAGTATGATATTAAAGATCAGGACTTTTCTTTCCTTATAAAAACCAGGCAGGTTAGTGATTATGTAAAATTGTTCGACAGGCGTTTGAGTGGGTTTGATAATTCAGTTTTCTCTGGCAACCTTAGGCTGGCACAAAATGAATTCAACATCAATGCATCAGTACCTCAGTTTAGTTATGATGGTAAAAGTTTTGAAAGCATTGAACTGGCAGGCAAAGGCAACCGCGACAGTTTAAATACAACAATCTCTGTTCGTGACATTGCACTGTCTGACAGTCTGCATTTTCCCAACACAAAATTAACCCTAAGTTCCAGTAACGATATTTCAAATATCCAGTTATCTACCAGCGCCAGTAAAACCCTGAGTGATGCGCAATTAAATGCACAACTCACCACGTTCGGTGATGGTGTAAAAATTCACTTCTCCCCTTCTTCTTTTATTTTGAATGATAAGAAATGGGACCTTGCCAAAGACGGAGAGATCACTTTACGCAAGTCAGAAATAAAAGCCAATGATGTAAGGTTTACGCAGGGTAACCAGGAGATTGTGATATCTACCGAACTGGATAAAGTAACTAATAATCCAAACCTGGTGGCAAAATTAAGAACGGTAAATATCAATGATTTTACACAACTATTTTTAAAACAGCCACGACTTGAAGGCATAGTAACAGGAACAATAACATTACGGGATCCCTTTGGAAAACAGATTGTTGATTTTGATGCAACCGCAGATAATTTCAGGCTTGATAATACAGAAATCGGCACAGTAAAAGTAGCAGGCCAGGTAAATACAACTACCGGCCTTATAACCGCAAAAGGAAATGCCGAAAGTGAATTGAATAAATTTACGATAGACGGCAGCTACAATTATAAAGACTCTGCTGCTAACAAAATGAATTTTGCATTGCAGGCCGAAAAATTCGACATCAGCATACTGGATAATTATATGGGTGGCATTTTCAGCAATATGCGTGGAAATATAAATACCAATGATCTGAGGGTTTATGGAGGACCCGATCACAATTATGTAACTGGTACTGTAAACATAACGGAGGGCGAATTAAAAGTGATTTACACACAGGTTAAATACAAATTCAGCAACGAAACCATCATTTTTAATCCCGATGAAATTGATTTTGGTTTGTTGCAGTTAAAAGACACTTTGAATAATACCGGCACAGCAAGCGGTAAAATACAGCACCGCTTTTTTACTGATTTCGGTTTTGATAATATCCGTTTTGAAACCGGTAAAATGCTTTTATTAAACACAACCAAAAGAGACAACAGCCAGTTTTATGGTAAGGTTATAGGCAGGGCGCTCATGACTTTGAACGGCCCTGTTACTGATATGCAGATGAATATTAACGGCGAGCCATCGGCGGTTGACAGCAGTCATATTTACATCCCCACCGGCGGCAGCCAGGAATTTGGCAAGATTGATTACATTGATTTTATACAGTATGGTAGTAAGATGGAGGATGAATACAAAGGCAGAAAGGAATCTAATTTTTTGGTAAATATGAATTTAAAGGCTAACCCTGCCTGCAAAATTGATGTGATACTGGACGAAACAACCGGTGATATTATCAAGGGCCAGGGAAATGGATTACTGAATATTACCGTTGGCTCCAAAGATCCGTTAACTATTCGTGGCAGGTATGATATTACTGAAGGTGAATACAAATTTAATTTTCAGACTTTCCTGCAAAAATATTTCAATATCATGGATGGCTCTTCTATCACCTGGAACGGAGATCCATACCTGGCACAAATAAGTATTGATGCAGAATACCTTGCAAGAAAAGTTGATCTCAGTAATTTAAGTTCATCCACCAAACAAAAAGAAAATGTAACAATCATTGCCCACATGTCGGGAGTGCTTAATAAACCAATCATTAAATTCGAATTCAGGTTGCCCCCTAACAGTGAAATTAGTAAAGACTTTTTTACTTTGAATAAACTGGAAGCTCTTAAAAATGATGAAAATGCAATGAACAAACAGGTAGCCAGTATTTTAATTTTTAATTCCTTTATTCCTGAAAACCAGAACCAGGGTTTTAATGCCGGAGGAAATACTATTGGAATTGCAACCACTTCTATCGGAGGTATTGTTTCTGGCTGGCTTACCAATCTGTTTAATAAAGAACTGGAAAGGAGCACCAATGGCGTTGTTTCAACCTATTTCGATATTAATTCCAGCTTCGATCTGCAAAGTAAAGCTGCATTATTGCAGGCTAATTTAAGTGCCGGAGTAAAATTGGTATTAAGCAGCCGGCTCGTGGTGTTAATAGGTGGCACGTTCGATTATAACAACCCCTATGCTCAATTAAATAAAAAGGGATTGCTAACGCCCGATATTAATATTGAGTGGTCGCTTAATAATGATGGATCATTAAAAGTAATTGGCTTTAACCGCACCAGTGTTGATTTTACCCAGGGGCAAAGAAACAGGTCGGGTATTAAATTATCGTACCGTAAAGATTTTGATAAACTATCTGATATTTTTGTCCCTAGTGAAGAAAAGAAAAGAAAAAGACTGGTACGGAAAGAGGTAAAACAAAAGGGATAGCAAGGTCAGACGTGAATAAAGTGCTGGCAATATCTACTTTAGGAAACCCACTCACGCCTCACTACTCACAACCCTACCCATTCATAATCTCATGCCCCATTTTATCTTTCTTGGTTTGTAAATATTTTTCATTGTGTGGATTAGATGAAGTCCCGAACGATTTTCAAATACTTTCACACCGACAAGCTGCGAAGTTGTGCGTAAGCTCCGGGGCTTAATACTTTGAATATTTTTTCCTAAATTTGAGCAAAGAATATATAATGAAAACTGCATTACAAGTTGATATAACCTTTGCCCAGGTTTTGGCACTGGTGAGGCAATTGCCTAAAAACGAAAAAATAAAACTGACTAAAGAATTAGAAAAAGAAGGTATTGAATCAAGCTTGTCAAATCTTCTGAAAACCTTCAGAACAAAAGAATTAAGTTTAGCTACCATCAATAAAGAAGTAGAAATTGTAAGACAACAGATTTATGAAAGAAAGGAACATTAAAGTCATTTTTGACACAAATGTTTGGATTAGTTTTCTAATTGGTAAACGCCTGTCCTTTATAAAAAAATTCATTGCAGATGGCCAATTCACTATTGTTATTACAGACCAGTTAATTGAAGAGATTAAAACGGTTACAAGCAGAGAGAGACTCAAAAAGTATTTCCCAAAAGAAAGTGTCAATGATTTAATAAATCTTTTGCAGGTTATAGCCGAAAATGTAAATACTGAGCCAGTACACTTTATAAACCGGGATCCAAAAGATAATTTTTTATTAGACTTAATTGATTTTTCAAATGCAGATTATTTAGTCACTGGTGACAAAGATTTGCTGTTACACAATCCGTTCAAAACGGCAGCCATTCTAACTCCTGCTGCTTTCGAAGAAATTTTTAACTAATTTATTTAAAAACAATCACACCTTTTTCACTACTCACAACCCTACCCATTCATAATCTCATGCCCCATCTTATCTTTCTTGGTTTGTAAATATTTTTCATTGTGTGGGTTAGATGCAATTTCAATAGGTATATTTTCTACAACCTCCAGCCCATATCCCAACAGGCCAGCCCGTTTTTTAGGGTTGTTACTCATCAGTTTCATTTTACTTACTCCCAGGTGGCGAAGTATCTGGGCACCAACGCCATAATCACGTCCATCCATATCAAAGCCCAGTTCCAGGTTTGCTTCCACGGTATCCATCCCCTCCTCCTGCAGTTTGTAGGCTTTCAGTTTATTTAATAACCCAATGCCACGACCCTCCTGGTTCATGTATAATACCAGGCCCTTACCTTCCTTTTCAATCATCTTTAGCGCATCGTGCAACTGGTCGCCGCAATCGCAACGCAAAGAACCCAGTATATCGCCCGTCATGCAACTGCTGTGAACCCTTACCAGAACAGGTTCATCTTTTTGCCAATCCCCTTTCTTAAGTGCCAGGTGTATTTCGCCGGTATTTTCCTGCTCAAAGGCAATCAATGTAAAACTGCCATATTTGGTAGGCATATTAACCCGTACTTCTTCCTTGATTAATGTTTCCTGCTGCAACCGGTATGCTATCAGGTCTTTTATAGAGATCAATTTCAAATCAAACTTTTTTGCAATTTCTTTAAGCTGGGGCAACCGGGCCATACTGCCATCTTCATTCATAATTTCAACCAGCACACCGGCGGGGGCAAAGCCTGCCAGGCGACTCATATCAATAGTAGCTTCGGTATGGCCGGAGCGGCGCAAAACGCCTCCCTTTTTAGCTTTGAGCGGAAAAATATGACCGGGCCTGCCCAAGTCCTCCGGCTTTGTATCGGGGTGCACCAATGACTTAACTGTTTTAGACCGGTCATGCGCCGAAATCCCCGTTGTGCAACCGTTTCCCAGCAAATCAATACTTACTGTAAAAGCAGTTTCGTGCAGTGAAGTATTATCAACAACCATGGGCTGAAGCTTCAACTCATTACAGCGTTCCTCTGTTAACGAAGCACAAATCAACCCCCTGCCGTGTGTACTCATAAAGTTGATTACTTCGGGTGTTGCATTCTCCGCAGCAGTAATAAAATCCCCTTCATTTTCACGGTCTTCATCGTCAACTACAATAATCAGTTTTCCGTTTTTTATATCTTTGATGGCACTTTCAATACTATCTAACATATCAATTTTTTGTTTGCAAAGTTAACAAGATTAAAACTTTTGTTTCTTTCGGTTTTGGTAAAACTTTCACTCTCCAATACGGCCAGCACATAAAGAGTTAAACAGATTTTATATTGCTGTATATTTTTATCCAACATTTTCTATTTTAACATATCAATTTGGTATAGAAACAACTGATTTTAAAACATAAAAAAGCAAATTATTTTCATAAGCAAAATACTGGGTATATCAGCTGCTTTAATGAGCTTTACTAACACATACAGGGTTAATTTTTGGTTAACCATTTTTTTGCCTGTAGCTATATAAAACATAACTTGGCAATTCCTTACAATTTGTTAATAAAAGTTAACAGCTTTCGGCTTTTATTTAGTTTCTTTGCCGCGTAAAACAAACTATTATGAGAATGAAAAAAATTCTATTCCTTTTATTATCTGCATTGGCATTTCAGTTTACTGTAAATGCGCAGGTAACAACAAGTTCTATGTCGGGTACTGTTAAAAATGCCAAAAATGAGGCATTAATAGGTGCTACAATCACAGCCACCCACGTTCCTACAGGTACAGTTTATAATGTACAAAGTCGTGCCAATGGCCGGTTTGATATCACCAATATGAATAATGGCGGACCTTATAAAATTGAGGTTTCCTATGTTAACTATACCAAAGAGGTAAAAGAAGATGTTTACCTCTCTCTTGGTGAAACTTTCCGCAATGATTTCACTATGAACCTTGCTTCTGTATCTCTTTCAGAAGTTACCGTTGCTGCAAAAAGCAAGCTTAATTTAGATTCAAAAGGCGGTACTTCATCTTCTATCGGAAGAGATAAAATAGAATTGACGACCGCAGTTGGCAGAAATATACAGGATTATATTAAAGTTACTCCGTTTGCCAGAACATTAAATGGCAACGAAGGAGCTATTACCATTGCCGGCCAGAATAACAGGTACAACTCTTTTTACATTGATGGTGCTATTAACAACGACGTTTTTGGTTTAGCCAACTCTGGTACCAACGGTGGTCAAACAGGTGCTTCTCCTATTTCAATTGATGCCATTGATCAGTTCCAGGTGATGATTTCGCCTTATGATGCATCTATCGGTAATTTTACCGGCGGAGGTATTAACGCCGTAACCAAAAGCGGAACTAATAAAATTACGGGAAGCGTTTACTATTTTTTCCGCAACGAAAAATTAGCCGGTAAAAACCCAACTCAACGTAAAGATACTGCACAACGTTTCCCTGCGTTCAAAAACAAAACCTATGGTTTTAATGTTGGCGGCCCAATCATTAAAAATAAATTATTTTACTTTTTAAGTGCAGAGCAACAGCGTGATGAAACGCCGCAGTTATTTGATTTTGGCACTTACCGTGGTAATACAAATACAGTTGCAGGTGTAGAAGCCATCAAATCTTTTGTAAGATCAACCTACGGTTATGAAATGGGCGACTGGCAAAGCACCACCCGAAAATTAGATGTGGACAGGATTACGGCTAAAATTGACTGGAACATTACCAGCAAACACAGGCTTACATTAAGCGGCCGTTACAACAAAGCGGTTTCTACTTCGCCCAGTTTAAGTTCATCAACTTCTATCAATTTCAGCAATGGCGGTGTTAAATTCCCAAGCCGTACAACTGCTTTTGCTTTTGAATTAAAAAGTACTTTAAGACGCAATATCAACAACAGGTTACTGGCTACTTACTCCGATGTACTGGATGACAGAAGCATTATTGGCGATCCATTTCCACGTGTTTCTTTAAATGATGGAAGTGGCACTATTGCTTTCGGTGGCGATAACAGCTCAACCCAAAACCTGCTTACCCAAAAGAATTTAAGCATAGTTGATAATTTAAAGGTCAACATCAAAAACCATACAATTACATTGGGTGTAGATTATGAAAGGTTTAAAGTGTTTAACGTGTTTATTCAGAACACATATGGTAACTACACCTATTCTACTACCGGTACAGCACCAAATATTCTTACTGGTGTTCAAAAATTTCTGGCAAATAATGTAGCTCCAACCAGTTATTTGTTAGGTTTTCCTAATACCGATAAAAACTTAGATGACGGAACCGGAGCAGGTGCTAAGTTTGAAGTAAGTAAACTGGCATTTTTTGTTGCCGATGAAATTAAAGTGGGAAATAATCTTACTTTAAACATAGGTTTAAGAGCAGATAAATGGAAGTTTTTAACTGATCCATATACAGATAATTATACCAACGACAGTGCCATTGTGCAATATGCCAAGTATTACGATTTAAAAGGTGCCCGTTCAGGCCAAAAACCTAAGTTCCCAATATCACTTTCTCCAAGGCTTGGGTTCACCTATAAAATACCTGATCAACAAGTTGTTGTTCGTGGTGGTATTGGTGTTTTTACCGGTCGTTTACCGCTGGTATGGCCAGGTGGTACTTACAACAATAACGGTTATTTTGTTGGAGGATATTCTGCAAATACAGCTGCATTAAATATCATCCGTTTCAGATGGAACCCGGCGGATTTACCAGGAAGTGTATGGACACCGACACAGGTAGGCCAGGGCTTTACAAAAGGGCCATTGAATCTGATTTCTCAAGAATTTAAAATGCCAAAACTTGTTCGGGCATCTTTAGCTTTTGATAAAAACTTTGGCAGTGGCTGGACTGGTACTTTTGAAACATTGGTTAGTAAAAATGTGAATGAAGTTTACTACACCAATATCAACATCTTACCTCCAATTGGTGTTTCGCTGGGTGCCGGCTCACGTACAGTTTACGGTTTAAATCCGGGAAGTACAACTGCAACGGCACAAGTACCTATTGCGAACAATGGTACTGGTTCAAATCCCTACGACAATGCTATACTGGTTTCAAATAATACCACCGGTAAAAAAGGATTTGCTTACAATTTTAATGTAGGTATTGATAAGAGAAGTGCAAAGGGCATCAATTTCGGGGCTTCATATTCATTCGGAAATTCACTGGTAGGCAACGAAGGAACCAGTTCGGTTAACCTTAGCCAGTGGCGTTTTATTGAAACAGTTAATGGCAGAAATTCAATTGGCTTAAGCAGTTCTGATTTTGATCAGTCGCACCGTATTTTAAGTACACTCAGCAAAAAGTTTACTTATCTGAAAGGTAAAATGGCAACTACCATTTCATTAACTTATATTGGCCAAAGTGGCTCTCCATTAAGCTATACTTATGCAAGCGGAAGTGCTGTACGTGATGATGGTACTGCAGGTGGAAATGATTTAATTTACATTCCTACTGCTGCTGAACTACAGGGACAAACTTTTATAGCCAATACAGTATCTGGTATTACCTATACTCCACAGCAACAAAAAGATGCTTTGGAAACTTACCTGACGAATGATAAATACCTCAGCAAAAACAGGGGCAAATTTGCTGACAGAAATGGCGCAAGATTACCTTTTACACATAATTTAGATTTGAAAATTGCGCAGGACTTTACGCTTAAAGTTGGTAAGCAGGTCTACCAGTTGCAGTTTACATGGGATGTTTACAACTTTGGCAACTTACTTAACAGGGATTGGGGTAAGCAATATTTTGCAGGTAACGATCAATTTGGCCTGATTAATTTTGCCGGATACGTTGCAGCAAACAACCTTACACCGCAATATCGTTTTAACCCAAACATTACTACACCATACAACTTTAATAACTCAGCTACGCCGGGTTATGCAAACAGGTGGGTTAGCCAGGTTGGTTTAAGGTTCAACTTAAAATAAAAAAAATAACCAATAATAAAAATCCCGGTCAGCAAAACTGACCGGGATTTTTATTATTATTTTATAGATTTCTCTATTTACTGACACCCTTTAATTTATAACAATTAACCACTACCCACCGTTCCCCCACCCCCACTTCAAAAATTCAATCAAATCCTTTCTGTCGTATCCTTTATTAACCAGTATATCAATAAAACTTACCGTATCATTAATCAAATCTATTACGCCATTATTATTGCGGTCGGCTGTCTCATCCCCGTTCCAACTACAAAGAAAAATTTAAGCCAGGGATAAATATTTCGTCTTATTTAGCCTCAGGTGCATGATTTGGTTTACATTTTCATCAAAAACGGCATCAGCCTGGTCTTTATCCCGCCAACGTAAGGAGCCGCTGTAAAAGATAATACAAAAGAAAGTTATACAATGTAAAAAAAACAATTATAGCTGATATTAAATTTCACTTATTGTTTTACTTCTTTTTAAATAACACTTATGCAGCATTAATTAAGTTATCGTTGCCTGATAATTTGTTAACATTAAGTTGATAGAATCCGGTAATTATTCGTTTTCTTTGAATCACTAAAAACAACACTATTATGAAACTCCAAAATATTGTACGTCTGCTAACTGTACTATTATTATTTCCATTTGCACTTGCTGCCCAGGTTACAACCGGCAGCATTAATGGAACCGTAAAGGATGCAAAGAAAACCGATTTAACCGGTGCTACTGTTGAAGTATTGCATGTGCCTTCGGGTTCGGTGTACAGATCTGTTTCTGGTAAAAATGGTATTTTTAATGTGCCCAGTTTACGTATTGGCGGCCCTTACAAAGTAACCATAAGCTATGTAGGTTTTAAGTCTGAGGAAATTAATGAAGTTTACGTTCAGTTAGGCGAAGCTTCAAAAATAAATGTAGTATTAAGCGATGGCAATACTAATCTTACAGAAGTGGTAGTAGCAGGTGCTGCAAGAAAAGGCTCTCTTATTTCTAAAGACAGAAAAGGGACTTCAACCAACATTAACAGAAGGTTAATTGCAGCGTTACCAACACTTTCCAGAAGTATAACAGATCTTACCAAATTAACCCCGCAGGCAAATGGAACTTCATTTGCAGGACAGGATAATCGCTTTATAAATCTTACTGTTGATGGTTCTATATTCAACAATTCATTTGGTTTACAGGCTTTACCTGGCAGTCAAACAAGTGCATCACCAATATCAATTGATGCTATAGAAGAAATACAGGTAAATGTGGCTCCCTACAGTGTTAAAGATGCTGGTTTTACCGGTGCAAGCATTAACGCTGTTACCCGTAGTGGTACCAATACTTTTCATGGTTCAGGTTTTTATAATAAACGTAATCAGCATTTTGTTGGTAACAAAGCCGGATCAGACGGTAAAACCCCTGTTACCATTTCAGATTTTGATGTAAAGCAGTTTGGAGGCAGTATTGGTGGCCCGATCATTAAAAATAAACTGTTCTTTTTTGTAAATTATGAAAATGAAAAAAGAAGCGATCCGGGTACCGCATTTGTTTCGGATAATGGTTCTAATACCGGGCAAACCAACGTTTCAAGAGTTAAAAAAACGGATTTAGATGCATTAGCTTCTTACTTAAACACCAATTTCGGCTACGATCCTGGTAAATCCGAAGGCTATAGTTTTATTACAAAAAGCTACAAAATTTTAGCAAAGATTGACTGGAATGTAAACAGGAAAAATAAATTCAGCGTACGTTTTAATTCTTTAAGATCCTTTAAAGATATTGGTGCAAGTTCGTCGGGTGTTTTGGGAGGTTCAAGACAAAGCAATTTAAATACCATGAATTTTTCGAATAACAACTATGAGATCAACAATGATATTTACTCACTGATAGGGCAATTGAATACCCGTATCAGCAATAAAATTTCGAACGAATTAATTTTTGGCTGGACCGCAAACAGGGATTATAGAGCGGTTAAGGGAGGAAAGATTTTTCCATTGGTAGATATTTTAGATGGTACCACTGCCGACAGAAACTACATTTCTTTTGGTGCAGAACCATTTACCCCCAACAATAAATTATTTACTGATACCTGGCAGGTATCTGATAACTTTACTTATTATAATGGCAAGCACACTATCTCGGCCGGGGCAAATTTTGAATCATTTAAATTCTTCAACCAGTTTACGCCTCAAATTCAGGGGCAATATATTTTTAAAAGCCTTGCCGATTTTTATACATCTGCTAATGCGTACCTGACAAATCCAAATGCCACAACTAACCCTGTTCAGCTAAGAAGATACATTTTAGGCTACAGCAATTTAGCCGGAAGTGAAACATGGAATGCTGTTACAAAAGCAAAAAATATAGGTGCTTACTTGCAGGATGATTGGCAGATTGAAGATAATCTGAACATTACGCTGGGCGTTCGTTTTGATGTTCCTTTCTTTACCTCAAATGCTGTAGAAAATCCCCAGGTAGCGGCTTATAATTTTGTTGATGAAACAGGCGCACCTACTAAATTAAGTACTTCTCAACTTCCATCTGCCAAATTGATGGTTAACCCAAGGTTTGGTTTTAATTTAGATGTTAAAGGTGATAAGCAGACACAGATTCGTGGCGGTTTGGGTTTATTCAGTGGCCGCCCCGCATTTGTATTTATAAGTAATGCAGTTGGCAATAATGGTATGCAGGCCGGACAAATCAGCCAGGATAATACGGTGGCTTATCCTTTCAGCCCTAATATTTTGCGTAATGCACCAACACCAAACCCTGGTATACCGGCACCAAGTTATAATATTGCGCCTATTGAAAAAAAGTTCCGTTTCCCTCAGGTATTTAGAACAAACTTTGCAATTGATCAAAAATTGCCATGGGGTATGGTTGGCTCTGCTGAGTTCTTATTTACCCAGAGTATCAGCAATATTTTTTATTACAATGCAAACCAGAAAGTTTCAACAACCACATTTGCAGGGCCCGATAAACGCCCCCGATTTGCAGGCAGTGCAGCTGCTGTAAGAATAAATCCAAATGTAAATGACGCCACTGTATTATCGAGCCGCCCCTATGGTGCTAATACAAGCGTTACCATCAAATTAGAAAAGCCACTTAAAAAAGGTCTTAGCTGGTTACTGGCATACAATTTCGGACGTACAAAAGACAATTCAAGTGCAAGTACTATTGCTTTCAGCAGCTTCACTAGTACCAGAACTGTTAATGGCAACAACTTACCAGCTTACTCATTTAGTGATAATGATATTACGCATCGTGTAATTGGTAATATTACTTATAGAAAAGAAATAGCTAAAGTCGCTGCCATACAGGTTTCATTGTATGGCCAGTCGCAAAACATAGGCAGGTTTTCTTATGGTTACTCAAACGATTTTAACGGGGATGGAATAAGTGGCAATGATTTATTGTATGTACCAAAAGATCAGTCTGAAATGAATTTTGATCCTATTACCGGTACCGCACCTTTTACAGTTCAACAGCAAAAAGATGCTTTTGAAGCATACATTCAAAATAACGGCTATCTAAAAAGCCACAGGGGCGAAGTTGTTCAAAGAAATGGAGTATTGCAACCAATGCTTAGCAGATTTGATCTTTCTGTATTGGTAGAATTATTTCACAACTTTGGTAAAAACAGGCATACTATTCAATTGAGAGGAGATATCTTCAATATAGGAAACCTGATTAATAACAGATGGGGAGTTGCTCATGTTACTAATACAACTTCTCCTTTAGCTCTATCAAGGGTTGATGCAACCGGTATTCCATACTTTAAAATGAATACCGTAAACGGAAGTTTAAATTACGAAACCTACAGAAAAGGTACATCTATTACAGATGTATGGCAGGCTCAGGTGGGTATTCGTTATATCTTTTAATTAAGCATAAACTTAACCATAAAAATGCCCTGAAAATTTTTCAGGGCATTTTTTTTATATCAATTACCAATTCGTTTTTACTAATTGCAAATTGCTTTTTGCACATTGCTTTTTGCACATTGCCTATTGCCAATTGCTTATTACACCTATTCACTAACCCCACCCCCACTTCAAAAAATCAGGAAAAGCCTTGGCCCAGGTAGGCACGTCATGCCTGCCATCTTTTATTTCAACAAATTCAATGCTTTTGATTCTGTCATATCCTTTATTAACCAGTATATCTATAAAACCCAGCGTATCATCAATTGAATCTATTACGCCGTTGTTATTGCGGTCGGCGGTTTCATCCTGAGTGCCCACCTCAAAGAAAAATTTAAGCCAGGGGTATATATTTTCATCATCCTTTACCTGCCTGTGCATGATGCGGTTTACATTTTCATCAAAATCCGCATCGGCCTGGTCTTTATCGCGCCACCACAACGATCCGCTGAAAACCCCCACCTTACTGAACTCTCGTGGATGATTCCATACAATATCAAGCGCATGTAAACCTCCAAGCGAAAAACCCGCAAAACATTTTTCCTTAAAAGAATAAACAAACAATTTTTTGCGGATAAACGGAATTAATTCTTCCAGTATAAAACGGCTGTAAAGTGCCGCTTTGGCACCACGCCCTTTGTAATCGAGGTAGTTTGCAGTGCCGTATTCATTTTTCCGGTCTTTTGAACAATGAATACCCACACAAAAAAGATTATTGATTAACCCACCCTCGAAGAGTTCATCCAGTATATCCTCAAACTTCATGGTAACCAGGTCCTGCCCATCATTAACCAGTAAAAGACTCAGATTTTCAATATTTGCAGATTGGGGAGGAAGATAAAAATCAATGATAACATCACGATCTAAAAAAGACGAAGAAATAACATGCTTCTCAACTAAGATATTGGCTGCCTTGTGTACTGACATATCCCCAAAAATAAGCAATTACCCGTTATTTTTATTCATTCGCACTCCATTAGCTTCATTTAATTGCCACGGCTATTTTTAACCCAGATTTTGCAGTTGAAATCGTAGCGAGGGTTTCAAATACAAAACAGATAAGGGTTTCAGGCTATTTTTTGGATGAAAGAATAGTGAACTATTCTGAATTCAAAAAATGTTCTGAAAGGCTTAGCTGTGAAGGATTTGGAAGCCGCAGTAGATTTTAACTGCAAAATCTGGGTTAAAGAACTGCATAAAACATAATTTGTTTTATTGGCGCTTACAAAATATATTTGAAGAGGATACTAATTAGAACAAAGAAACAATCAAAAACTAACTAAAAACATCGTTATGAAGAAAATAGGCGTATTATTTGGAAAGGAAAGAAGCTTTCCGGAAGCATTTATCCAACGGGTAAATAGTAAAAACGTAGATGGTGTAGTGGCAGAAGCCGTACGCATCGATAAAGTAATGCAAGGCGAGTCATCGGGCTATGCCGTTATTTTCGACCGCATATCGCAGGATGTTCCCTTTTACCGGGCTTTTTTAAAGAATGCAGCCTTATGCGGCACAACTGTAATTAATAATCCCTTTTGGTGGAGCGCCGATGAAAAATTTTTTAATAATTGCCTGGCTACAAAAATTGATGTGCCGGTTCCTAAAACTGTAATTCTGCCTTCCAGAGATTTGCCACCCGACACCAGCGAAGAATCGTTCAGCAACCTGGCTTACCCAATGGATTGGGAAGGTATATTTGATTATATCGGGTTTCCTGCTTACATGAAGCCGTTTTCGGGCGGTGGCTGGAAAAGTGTTTATCAGCTTAACAGCATGGAAGAATTTTTTGAAAAACATGCAGAAACAGAACAATTAGTAATGATGCTGCAGGAAGAAATTAAGTTTGATGAGTATTACCGTTGCTATTGTATTGGCGGTAAATATGTACGCATCATGCCTTACGAACCACGTAATCCGCATCACCTGCGTTATGTAGCCGACTTTAAACCAAGCCCAGAAAGATATAAATTGATGGAAGATATTGTTTTGCGTATCTGCCATTACCTGGGGTACGATTTTAATACTGTTGAATTGGCATTAAGAGACGGAGTGCCTTATGCCATTGATTTCTGTAACCCTGCACCCGATGCAGAAGTGAGTAGTGTAGGACAGGAAAATTTTGAATGGGTTGTTGAAACAGCAGCAACTTATGCCATTGAAAAAGCATTGGAACATAAAGAAAATGTTGACAATTTAACCTGGGGCGATTATATTAAAAACAGCGCAGCACAAAAGAAACTGTATTAACCGGTAATTGAAAAAATACCTGACCATACAAAAGGAGGACTTTAGCGAAACTATCGTTGAGGAACCGGAAAATCCTTTAGGGTTTACTTATGCGGATTATTTAACCTGGAATTTTAAGGAACGTATTGAGTTGATAAGGGGTAAGATATTTAAGATGAGCCCGGCACCAACAATTATTCACCAAAATATTTCGGGAAATCTCGAAACGATATTCGCTAACTTTCTGCAGGGAAAACCTTGCAAAATGTACCATGCGCCGGTGGATGTAAGGTTAAAAGGCAAACCCTTTCCCAAAAGAAATTTAAGGGATGATGAAATAACAACTGTAGTACAACCCGATATTATTGTTGTTTGCGATGCGGAGAAATTAATGGATGTAAGATCTGTTGATGGCGCACCTGACCTGGTTGTAGAAATATTAAGCCCCGGCAACACAAAGACTGAAACCAAATACAAATTTGATTTGTATGAAGAAAATGGTGTGCAGGAGTATTGGGTTGTGTATCCCGAATACAAACAGGTTTACAGATATTTATTAAACGAAGACGAACAATACAGCAAACCGGTTATTTATGAAACCGGAGAAAATATATCTTCAAAAGTATTGAAGGGATTATCCTTTCAGGTTGATGAAATTTTTAATTTATAACTAAACTTATGGCAAACCTATCTTACAAACAATTTACACTCGGTATTGAAGAAGAATACATGGTAATTGACCCATTAACCAGGGAACTTAAAAGTCATGATCAGAAAATTGTACACGAAGGTCAAAAAGTTATTAAAGACAAAGTAAAAGCCGAAATGCACCAGGCGGTTGTAGAAGTAGGAACTGATATCTGCCGCGATATTGACGAAGCTTTTATTGATGTAGGCACCCTTCGCAAAACCATCAGCGGCATTGCAGATGAACTGGGCCTTTGGGTAGGTGCCTCCGGTACGCATCCCTTCAGCCATTGGGAAAGCCAGTTAATAACCGAGCACGTGCGGTATAACGAAATTGTAAATGAATTGCAGGAAGCTGCCCGCAGTAACCTCATTTTTGGCTTGCATGTGCATGTGGGTATGGAGAACAGGGAGATGGCAATTCATATTGCCAACTCGGCCCGTTATTTTCTGCCACATATTTTTGCATTAAGCACCAACTCCCCTTTCTGGGAAGGAAGGACAACCGGTTACAAATCGTTCCGTACAAAAGTGTTTGATAAATTTCCCCGCACAGGCATACCGGATTATTTTGACAGTATTGAAGCTTACGACAACTATATAAAGCTATTGGTAAAAACCAATTGTATTGATAACGCTAAAAAAATATGGTGGGATCTGCGGGTGCATCCATTCTTCAATACAGTTGAATTCAGGATATGCGATGTACCTATGACTGTGCAGGAAACCATCACTATTGCAGCATTATTCCAGGCCATTTGTGCCAAACTGTATAAACTGCGCAGCCAGAACCTGAATTTTATGATGTATTCAAGAGCATTATTAAATGAAAACAAATGGCGTGCAGGCCGCTATGGCATTGATGGCAGCATGATTGATTTTGGAAAGGAAATGGAAGTGAATACACGTGTACTTATCTATGAGTTATTAGATTTTGTAGATGATGTATTGCCCGAATTGGGCAGCCGCCATGCCATCAATAATGTACACAAAATGCTGGAGCAGGGCACCGGTGCCGACAGACAACTGGAGGCATTTGAAAAGAATAAAAGCCTGGTTGATGTGGTGGATTTAATTCATACGCAATTTTTAAGTGGATTGTAATTTGAAGGAAAAGAATAAATACCTATCTTTGCCCGCCTTCCAAAGTACCTTTATATGGAGGACAGGCCGTCCGAAAAATTGGCTTCGTAGCTCAATTGAATAGAGCATCTGACTACGGATCAGAAGGTTATAGGTTTGAATCCTATCGAGGTCACCACACAGGACTGAGCAGCATTTCCGCTGCTCTTTTCTTTTTTACCATCGCTGAAACCCTTACCACCATTGCATAGTAGCGTAAGTACCTCATTAGGCTGCATGGTTTGAAATGTGTTATTAGAAAACACCAGTTTTTCAGGGAATATCAAACCAAGCATTTTCTGCCGGTTGTTGCCCTTTCAATATTTATTTCTCAATTAAGCGTGAATATTCAACAAGAGGCAGCAGGCGTGAATCCTCTAAAGCAGCCGTTCTATGCCCAAGACAATTTATATATGCAGCATTTGATGCAAAAGACATGAAACTGCTAACGCTATTTTGTTTTATCAACATTACTTCGTCCCATTGTTCATCAACGGGTCCAATTAAAAAAGATCCTCCTTTACCCAAAAATAAAATTTCACCCCCCGATTTTAATAAGTGTAGCATGGCTTGGCCAATATAAAGCTGGTAGGCTTCTTCACCACTTATTGGAAGTAATGGGGAAATGCCAGGGGTTTCAGAATAATCTGCAATTTTGCGGAACCTAAGAAGATTGAGCATGACAACAGGTCCTGAAATGTTACGCATTATCAGATCTCTTCCAGATGCCTGAGTAGGATTTAAATATCTTTCGGTCATTATCTTATTTTTTAATTTAGTTGAGATAAAAGCTTCTGTTTTTTTGTATTTATTTGATAAGCCTAAATAGCTTCAATATTGTTCAAATGTTAACGCCGTTAAACCAGAAGGAAAATCTCTACTCACCAAATGCTATGCAATGTAAAGCTTGATTATGAAAATGAAGAAATATTCGTTTAATTATTTATTGTTCCTGGTGATCCCTGTTTAGAATTAATCTTATTTAAGAAACGAATTCACCTGGTTATAAAACCAATCCGGTTGGTCAAACATGATGAAATGATTGCTGTTATTAGCCATTTCAATTGTTTTAAAACTAAGGTTGGTATATTGTTTTTCAAAGTTCACTTTTGTCACTTCAGCATTTGCATTAGGAGCACCGATAATTAAGGTTTTTGCTTTCACGAGTTTAAGAGTCTCCCTCAGATCCAGTTTTAATAAATCCACATACCCAAATACATAAGTTTTTCGATCCGCCTCCATCATCCACATTATTAATGTATCTATCTTGGATTTATTCAAGGTCATCCCTTTTGCCATCATCGTTGCAGTTTTACGAAAGGCAGTATCAGACATTTGGAGAAGTCTGCTGTTGTATGGACTGTTATATTGAATTTGAGATGCAGGAACTCCGGGCATCATCAACTCCCTAAGGCAGGGAAGCGCATCTACCAAAATAAGTTTATCTACTTTTCCAGGTAAGGCTGCAGCAATATCTATCGCAAGGGTACCACCCATACTATGCCCGATAATGGTAAGGTGTGATAGTTTTTCTTTAACAATGTACTGCAACAATTGCTCTTTTATGGTAGCATACCAGGGAGTATCAATTGAAGCAATACCATTGAAGCCCGCATATGAAATAATATGAGTTT